>JAFDFO010000058.1 GCA_019309815.1 Deltaproteobacteria bacterium | reverse complement strand
GGTTTCAGATCCACCACGGGCGTTCCATCCAGTGCATCCAGCCCACGAACCTTGAGTGTCCGACCTTCTACAGAAAGCACATCCACCAGGCACATCCCGATCGGATTGGGACGGTCCGGGCTCCGAGTCGCAAAGACACCCCGCTTGGGGATAGCCGGATTCCCCCTCGGATGTACCCTGAGGACCTCGCGTTCAGCCATATGAAACCAGCACAGGACAAATAGTTTATCCCCGGCCTGAATGCCGTCCAGGGCCGGGAGCACGGATTCCTCCATAACGAGCTCTGCTTCCACACCGGCTGGGCGACCCTGGTGTGGGGCCTGGTCTCGACTCTTTATCAGTGACCGGACCCAGCCGATTGGCCTGACTCCATAATCAGTCACAGGGCCCTATCCTTCCTCTCTGTACTCTACGCGACCGGTAGTTGTAATACCACCTCGGGGTGTGAAGGTTCCGACCACCTCCATGTACCTGGGGTGCACGACCGAAACCAGGTCCTCCAGGATTCGATTGACGAGGTGTTCATAGAAGATCCCAACATTTCGATACTGCAACAGGTAGTATTTCACGGATTTCAACTCGATGATTTTGTCCCTTGGCGTGTAACGAATCGTAATGCACCCGAAATCCGGGAGGCCCGATATGGGACACACAGAGGTGAACTCTGGTTGGTCTATCTCGATCTCTATGCCCCTCTCCCCTTTGTAACCGTATTCGAGCACCTGAAGCACGGCCGAGTCTATCGTGTCAGGGTCTTTGATGCGGTCAAGTAACGTCTTTTGCATGCCAGGAATCTCCATGGCGACTCCTTTCCGAAGTGAGTGCATAAAACAGGGGGGTGTCCAAGAGAGCGATCACCACTTTCACGATATACTGCCCCAGGATCATTTGTCCAAGATACGGAACGACCCCCCAGAAGGCAATTCCGATGAAGATCACCGAGTCAATGAGCTGACTCGTCATCGTTGACAAGTTGTTGCGGAGCCATTTATGACGGCCATTGGTTACGCGCTTCCAGAAATGGAATGCCCACACATCATGTTTCTGGGAGCAAACATAGGCAAGCAAAGATGCCAGGACAATTCTCCGGTTGGGACCCAGGAGTACTTCATAGGCAGCCTGCTGTTTGCCCATGAAAGGTGCTGGTGGAAGAAGCATCCCGGCATAGATAATGAGCATGGCAAACACAGAGGCTAACAGCCCATACCATACGGTTCGGTCGGCTTCCTCTTTGCCATACAATTCTCCGATAATGTCTGTAAACAGAAAAGTGAACGGGTAAACAATGATGGCTGCCGGAAGCACTAGTTTCCAGATGACGATGACCTTGGCTGCGATGATGTTGGAGACAACCAAGCCGGCGACAAACAGAGACTGTAGAACATGTAGTTTATGCAGTTTTATCCGTCCGATGGTTCGAAGACCTCAGGTCATAGATTCCTGGCGTGAGGAACGAATCCTCGTCGTGACTGCCCATTCGGAACCGCCGCGCAGGTAGGTGAGGGCCCGCTCTTTCGTGTCCTATAGCACAGCCAACCCTGGAGTGAAAGACCGAGCCTTTCATAGGCGGACATTGGACAGATCCCCGGTTTCACGTGTCAGGCCCCCTTAATCAGACCAGGGCTCTGGGCCCCCCCGTCCAACGTCGAGCAGCCCGAATCCGGAACGGGCGAAGCCTTGGCATTGCGGCTCCGGGGGCTGAGTTGCCCGCAGGCTGCGCAAATGTCAGCCCCCTTACTGTGACGGATCACTACGGTGTAGTGGCGAGACATGAGAACCTTCTGAAAGGCTGAAATCACCCCTTCATCCGGCCTCTCAAATTCCGTCCCCTCAAAAGGGTTGAAGGGTATCAAATTGATTTTAGCCCGCAAAGGTCTCAGCAACCTGGCCAAACGCTCGGCATCTTCAGGCGCGTCGTTTACTCCCGCGATCAGAACGTATTCAAACATGATCGTACGCCTGGGGGGGAGTGGGAATCTGCGACAGGCCGACAGGAGCGTTTCAAGCGGATAGGTTCGGTTGATGGGCATCAACCTGCTTCGGGTATCGTTGTCTGCGGCATTCAAGGACACGGCGAGGTTGACCATGACATCTCGTCCCAAGTCATCAATCCCGGGAGGCAATCCCGCTGTGGAAAGCGTGACCCGGCGACTAGAAAACTGGAGTCCGTTATTCCCTAATATTGTCCGGATCGCCTGCACAACATTCTGGTAATTGGCAAACGGTTCTCCCATCCCCATTAATACAACATTGGTCAGGGGGATTTCTCCCGGAAGATCATCTCGCACAGTACAGACCTGACCGATGATTTCCTGAGGCTCAAGGTTTCGCACGAAGCCGCCCCGGCCGGTGAGGCAAAACGCACACCCCATGCCACACCCTACCTGAGTCGATATGCACAGGGTCCAGTGGCCTGGCTCAGGAATCAGGACACTTTCGATGTGCTGGCCGTCCTGCAGCCGGAAAAGGTATTTTCTGGAACCATCCTCGGAGGTCTGAACCTGTTCCACCTCAAGTCGGCTTATAACCAGCCATTCGGAAAGAAAACCCCTGAGGTCTTTGGATAGATCTGTCATCTCTGAGAAAGAATAGACGCCCTTGTGGTAGATCCACCTGAGAATCTGGCCAGCCCGATAGGAAGGAATACCGTGCTGTTCCAACCAGTGGATGAGGGATTCCTCTGAGAAACCTTTTACATCTTGTTGGTCAGACATCAGGGTGAACACATCTCCCTATACGGCACTTTGATGGAACTTCAATCTGGAATCAGATTTCAGAAATATTTTATTGACAGACATTTTAGATGGTAATAAATATAATAGTTTTCGCATAATAGGTAATCGTCATGTTTGAGAATCTTACCGACAAATTGAACGTGGCCTTCAAGAAGCTCAAGGGCCACGGCAAGTTAAGCGAACAGAACATCGAAGCAGGGCTGAAGGACGTCCGCCTGGCCCTTCTCGAAGCTGATGTTCACTACAAGGTTGTCAAGGATCTTATCGCGGCTATCAGGGAACGTGCCGTGGGTCAGGAGGTGCTGGCTAGCCTGACACCAGGACAGCAGGTTGTCAAGATCGTTAATGACGAGCTTACCCAGCTCATGGGAAGCAAGCACGAAGAGTTGTGCTTGACTGGTACCCAAACTGCTGCGATCATGCTCGTAGGTCTCCAGGGGTCGGGGAAAACCACGACAGCGGGTAAGTTGGCCAGATTCCTCAAGGGTCTTCATCGGAGGCCGTATTTGGTCCCTGCCGATCCTTACCGCCCTGCGGCCATAGACCAACTGAAAAAGATCGGAAGCCAGGTGGGCGCCGAGGTCTTTCCAGCCACCCCGGACATGGACCCGGTAGACATTTGTCGAGATGCCATGCAGGCGGCACGACAGAGTGGTTTTGACACCCTTATTGTTGACACGGCGGGACGTCTTCATATTGACGAGACATTGATGGCCGAGTTGATCCAGATCAAAGAGACCGTTCGTCCCACCGAGATTCTGCTGGTAGCCGACGCCATGACCGGACAAGATGCCGTAAATATAGCAAAGGCCTTCAACGACGCCTTGGACATAGGGGGTGTGATCCTCACAAAGATGGAAGGGGATGCCCGTGGCGGGGCAGCCATTTCGATAAAAACGATCACTTCCAAGCCAATCAAATTTGTGGGTGTGGGTGAGAAATTGGACGCCCTGGAACCTTTCCATCCCGATCGTATGGCATCCCGGATTTTGGGTATGGGCGATATGCTTTCTCTGATTGAGAAAGCCCAGATGAGTATTGATGAAAAGAAAGCTCAGGAACTCGAAAAGAAGCTCCGCAGAAGCGAGTTCACCTTAGAGGATTTTCGCGACCAGATGACACAGATCAGAAAGATGGGTTCCTTAGAAGACCTGCTGGCGATGATTCCTGGAATGGGTAAACTCAAACAACTTAAACAGCTCAAGGTGGACGACGGTGAATTCGTGCGTATTACTGCTATCATTGACTCTATGACTGTTGGAGAACGTCGCAACCACGGTATGATAAATGCAAGTCGACGCAAACGGATTGCTAACGGAAGCGGAACCTCAGTACAGGAAGTAAACCAACTACTGAAGAATTACGTCCAGGTTCAGAAGATGATAAAGAAGTTAAATAAAGGCGGTCTTCGCTCCATGGGACGAGGCCCATTGCCTTTCTAAGGAGGAGTTGTATTAGGATGTCGGTAAAAATAAGATTGGCCAGGTATGGCGCAAAAAAGAAACCCTACTATCGAATCGTGGTGGCCTCTACTGATGCACCTCGCGATGGTAAATTTCTCGAGCTTGTGGGGACCTACGATCCCCTGAAGGAGCCGGCTGCAGTCACGCTGAAGCAAGACCGCGTGAAGGCGTGGCTTGATAAAGGAGCCTTGCCTACTGCAACAGTAAAAAGCCTACTAAAGAAAGAAGGTTTCTTCTCAAACACAGCAAAAGCTTGAGACGGGCTTTGCACAGTAGCAGACCTTTGTTCGGAATGGCGTTATTTCTTGTAACTCTCTCAGGAGGTCGGGACGATGAAGGAGTTGATCAAGTACATAGCTCAAGCGCTAGTCGATTTTCCCGAGCAGGTTGAAGTCTCAGAGGTGGAGGGTGAACAAACCTCGGTCATTGAACTGAAAGTGGCCAAGGAAGATCTGGGAAAGGTCATCGGCAAGCAAGGCCGTACAGCCCGTTCCATGCGGACCATTTTGAGCGCTGCTTCTGCCAAGATTAAGAAACGGTCCGTCTTGGAGATCATCGAATAACGTATCATGGCTGAGGATGCCCTCATCTCGATCGGCAAAGTTGTGGGCACCCACGGGATTAAGGGCTACCTGAAAGTAATCTCCTACGCCGAGTCCACAGCGCCATTTGCAGACGGGAAACAGCTGGCTTTAAGGCAAGAGGGCAAGCCAGTTGCGAGATTCAGAATAGAATCTGCCCGTCCCCATAAGCGTGGTCTTCTCCTGGCCCTAGAGGGCATTACTTCGGTTGGTGTGGCAAAAGAATGGGTAGGCTACGAACTGTGCATCGACAGGGCCGCGTTTCCTGAACCCGAACAAGGTACATACTACTGGGATCAAATCATCGGCCTGGACGTGTTTACGGTAGATGGCCGACGTCTGGGTCGGGTGGCAGCTATTTTTCCCACTGGGAGTAATGATGTCTATGTCGTCCGTGAGGGAAAGAAGGAGATCTTGATCCCAGCGCTTGAGTCCGTCGTAGTTGACATCGATCTCACAGCAAACGCCTTGCGGGTCGATCTTCCCGAAGGCCTGGAGAGCTGATCGGGGGGCATTCCCCTGCTTCAACGAATGACTTTCACGGTTCTTACGATATTTCCCGAGATGTTTTCCGCCCTCCTTGTGGGTGGGATTGTGAAGAGGGCGATCGAGGATGAGCGTGTATCGGTTGAGTCGATAAATATCAGGGACTTCGCCAAAGATACGCACCGCACCGTGGACGACCGGCCCTACGGGGGAGGTTCCGGGATGGTGATGAAACCAGAGCCAATGGCCGAAGCTATTCGAGTGGCCAAGAAAAGACATCCCGAGGCAAAGACGCTTCTGCTCACGCCCCAGGGACGACGTTTCAACCAAGCGGTGGCCCAAGAGCTTGCCGGATGCCCCGGGGTTGTCCTGGTCTGCGGCCGCTATGAGGGTGTGGACGAAAGAGTTAGAGAGCATCTTGTGGATGACGAAGTTTCTATCGGAGACTATGTGCTGACCGGCGGTGAACTTGCAGCCATGGTAATAATTGACGCAGTGAGCCGATTGATTCCCGGTACACTCGGCAGTGAGGACTCAGCCCAGGAGGACTCGTTCTCAGCCGGGTTATTAGAGTATCCGCAGTATACGCGGCCCAGCTCTTTTGAGGGTGCCGATGTGCCCGACGTGTTACTCTCCGGTAACCACGGTGCCGTTAAGGAGTGGCGAAGACGGGCCTCACTGGTTCGCACAGTCCTTAACAGGCCTGATTTGCTGATGGATCATCCTCTGACGCCGGACGACATGGCGTATATGAAGAAGCTTCAGCAGGACATAGAAACTATTATAGATAAGAATTCCATAACGCCTTGACAGTCCATGACAACTTTTACCTGGCTCTGATACACCATCCGGTGTATGACAAAAACGGGGTAATTATTGCCTCAGCTGTAAGCAACCTTGATTTGCATGACATATCAAGGGCAGCAAAAACCTATGGCGTCCGGGCTTTTTACATAGTTACACCACTGGAAGACCAGCGAAGGCTTGTTGAGCGGATTGTGTCTCACTGGACTGAGGGTGCGGGCGGAGACTATAATCCCGATCGCAGGGACGCATTAGAATTAATCAGGGTGGCTGCCTCTCTGGAGGATGTAAGAGACGAAATTGTGCGTAATGGTGGAGGCGTGCCGGCAACGGTGGTGACCGATGCCAAACCTCACCCGCGTAGTATCAGTTATGATGCAATGAGGGAAATGATTAAAGGTGAACATCCCTACCTCCTCCTTTTTGGTACTGCATGGGGGATGACACCCGAGTACATTGATCAATCGGACCATGTTTTGGCGCCAATTATGGGGCACAGCGGATATAATCACTTGTCTGTTCGCTCCGCTGCCGCCATTATACTTGACAGGCTCTTTGGGAGAGATACATTAGACCTTTAAAACAGGAAAAACGTGGACTAAAGTGCTTCTAGTTAAGCCGATTAGACGTGGGTCTAGCTCACTATATGGAGGAAGATATGGAACTCGTCACAGCAATTGAAAAGGAACAGATGCGGTTTGACCTGCCGTATTTCAAACCCGGCGATACCGTCAAGGTGCATGTGAAAATCAAAGAAGGGGACAAGGAGCGGATTCAGGTCTTCAAAGGGGTCGTCATAAGGAAGCGCAAAGGGACCACGAATGCCACATTCTCGGTGCGGAAGGTTTCGTATGGGGTTGGGGTAGAACGCATCTTTCCGTTGCATTCTCCGAATATTGACAAGGTCGAAGTGGTTTCTCGTGGACGAGTCCGTCGGTCGCGTCTTTACTACCTGAGGAAACGCAGAGGCAAGTCGGCCCGGATCAAGGAGCTACGTCCCCTCTAGCTCTATATAGGCCACGTCCCGGATCGGTACGATCTATACAAGTTCAGCCGGTTTCTTGGAAACGGATTCAATATTGACGATTGATGATTGACGATTGAATATTGAGGGGCTGAGACCTCAGAGGCCCTTAATGTTCAGTCAAGAAACCTCACGGTACTCTGGGATTGTGAGCAGTGGACACCCTTCCTGGGGAGTTTGAAAAACAGGCCCGGAAGCGGGGATATACAAAGATTGCCGGCATAGACGAGGCTGGAAGAGGCCCTTTGGCCGGCCCGGTCGTGGCTGCGGCAGCTATCCTTCCTCAGCAGTTTTCCCTCCCTCATCTTGACGATTCCAAGCGATTGAGCCCTAAAAGGCGAGAGCAGCTATTTGATGCCATCTACGACCAGGCTGTCTCTATTGGAATAGGGATGGTCGATCCGGCAGAGATCGATCGGATCAATATCCTTCAGGCTTCCCTCTTGTCCATGCGCATAGCCGTGAATAACCTCAAGCCAGTCCCCGACTTCTTGTTGGTTGATGGAACCTTTCCGATTAGATCCCGAATCCCCCAACTGGCCATCAAGCATGGTGACAGTCGCTCTCCGTCCATCGCGGCAGCATCTATCATCGCCAAGGTAACCCGGGATAGACTCATGGGATTCTATGACCAGGAATTTCCGGAATTCGGGTTTTGCAGGAACAAGGGGTATGGCACGGAAGAACATCGGACCGCCATTCGCACCTTTGGCTGTTGCACCATTCACAGGAAAAGCTTTCGCGGCGTAAGAGAATACACAGAGGATTTGAACAACCACAGGCCATTGTTTCCTTAAATGGCCTCTGAACTCAAACGCGATACTCGACCCATCAGTGATCAGAAAGATCGTCAATAAGTTATTCGGCAAGGAAGAAGTACCCCCTTCTGATGAACGACGACAACTCGGCGAAGGCGGGGAATCCCTTGCTGTGAAGCTGTTGAAAAAAGGTGGATACAAAATTATCGAGCAAAACTATCGCTGCAAATTAGGAGAGATCGATATCATCGCCAAGGATGGTGATGTTCTTGCGTTTGTTGAGGTAAAGGCTCGACGAACGGACAAGTTTGAAGGGCCAAAGTCTGCTGTGACACCCAAAAAGAAACGCAAGATATCGATGGTGGCCCTCCATTACCTAAAAGAGACTGAGCAGATGGATAAGAAGGCCCGCTTTGATGTGGTGGCCATTCGTTCGTTCCCAGAACATCCTGATGCCCAGATCATCAAGAATGCCTTTGATCTTGCCTACTAACCCCAACATGCCGAAAGATTCCACCGCTCCCGGGACGCTTTTTGTCTTAGCCACGCCCATTGGCAACATGGAAGACGTCACTCTGCGAGCTATCCGCACCCTCAAGGAAGTGGCGCTGATTGCGGCGGAGGATACCAGACACACCCGAAAGCTGCTTGCGCGCTACGACATTGGCACGCGGCTTACCTCGTACCATGACCACAACAAGGAGAAGAGAACACCGGGGCTTGTTAAAAAACTGAAGTCGGGGGATTCCATTGCCCTTGTGTCAGACGCTGGCACCCCCTCGATATCAGACCCGGGCCACTACCTTGTCCGGGCAGCCATCCAGGCAGCAATTCAGGTTGTTCCGATTCCCGGGGCTTCTGCCTTGGTTGCTGCATTGAGCGTTTCAGGGCTTCCCACAGACAGTTTTGTGTTTGTTGGTTTTCCTCCACGAAAACCCGCCAAGCGCAAGCAATACCTCGAGAGGCTGAAAGAAGAACCGCGGACCCTCGTCTTCTATGAGTCTCCCAAACGGCTTTTAGGATTCATGCGGGAGATGACACAAGTGATGGGAGACCGAAGCGCGGTGGTGGCACGGGAGCTGACCAAGATCTACGAGGAGATTATCAGGGGATCCTTGAGCTACATAGCGGAAGTATTAGAAACTCGTTCCTCCCTCAAGGGTGAATATACCCTGCTTGTGGGAGGCTACGAAAGGAGTGGAGAATTTGACCGCAGCTTGCTCCTGAAGGATCTAAAGCGGAACCTACTTGAGACAGACCGCCCTCTGTCAGATGTGGCAAGAGAGTTGGCCAGGAAGTACGGCCTTTCGAGGAAGATTGTCTATGAAGAAGGGCTAAAGCTGAAAAAGTAGGGAGCTGCCACCATAGAACCGTTTTTGAAGTGGCTTCTAAGGTGTTCCAGCCTCTATCTCCTCAAGGGTTTTCCTATAGACGTCCACCAATGGTCCCCCCAACTCCGCCGCTCTGCGAGCGGCTTGGAGTGCATCTTCCTGTTTTCCCTGCTCCCATAGAACCTGGGCCAGGTTGTTGAATGCCGATCCATTGGTTGGAAATCGACGGGTCGCTTCACTGAAGGCGGCCTCCGCGGAGGCTCTGTCACCAAACGCGTAATAGCTGTTGCCTAAGCCCATACGGGCACCCAGACTGTCCGGCCAACGAGCCAGAGCGGTATGATAACCGTCCATAGCAGCTTCCCATTGAGACGCCTTTTCAAGGCCCAGGACGGCTGACACGTATGTATGTTCTGTGGCCGTAGCAGGCATTCGGGTAGGCGGCAGCACCAGCAGGCCCCAGTAGTCACTTCTGGCCCAAGTCCTGTGAAACGTCTTGAGGACGAGGCGCTTGCTGGGGTCGGGCCCTGAATGCAGTATCACCGTGCTTTCATCCAGGTCGTATCCCACGACCACTGCATAATGCCAGACGGGGTACCACCAGAATCCCAGATTTTGCAGGACGATGACGGGGTGCCCAGCGCCCAGTTCTGCAAGCATGGCATCCGGTCCGAAGATTGAATATGCGACCCGGCTGTGTCGCCTGGTTGCGGCAATCATTGCGGACTGGAGACTGCCTTTGCGTGAGGGCGTGTACACTTCAGGGATGAGTGTGTCGGGGGCCACCGAGATGCCACTCCACTGGAGCGTCATGGCAAGTGCTGCGGGCCCGCATTGGTAGTCTTTTTGAGGATAGAACGGCACCGAATGGAGTTCACTGGTGGTTGGTTGATATTCACCAGGCTGCGGCCATTGCCGGTGCCATGTGCCGCCGCAGCCTGCGAGCATCAGATTAAGAATCAGCAGGGCAATGAGGGAACCACGTCTATTTCGCAAAATGGTTGATGACCCCTTCGAGGGTGGTGGTGTCCACATTACCTATTTCTGTGCAGCAAGACGTACCCCCGATCTTGCACATGGTGTCTTTCTTGAATTCATGTGCATCTGCCTCAAAGCGCTCATAT
>JAFDFO010000057.1 GCA_019309815.1 Deltaproteobacteria bacterium | reverse complement strand
CACTCGAACCCTTGAATCCTGGACCCCTTGACCCCTCTGGGATAACGCCTGTTCAATTGGGGATAACCCATCTATTTGGCCTCAATTAACTACAACTAATCGGGAGATGATCCTTACATTTTAATGGACTTCGCTTATGTCTCATGGTGCTTTCTGTATCCGAGAAATCTTGATTTATGTTTGTACTCAAAGGACGTATCCACATCAGCCAAGCCGTTCTTGATCAGATGGGCATTCAAGAACGTCTTGTTCCGCAGGTAAAGATAGCAAAAAAGGTTTTTCTTTTCATCATATGTCACGTTGTCAAACTTCATGAATAGCTTTTGCCCTTTCGTCTTCTTCTTTAGGAACTCAATCGCGTCTATGTTCTTGTGCGGAATCTCCTTGATGCCCAACAATCTGACTTTCAGTCCATCGTCCAGAATTAAGGCTTCCGAAGAAATAACCTTTGTTACCTTCGAATACGCCTTCTTGTCCCCGCTTTCGTGATCTACTCTTGACCCAAACTTGAGTGTTTTCGGATCCACCCTTCTGTCAAACTTCACAGGGTCCTTGAAAACGTAAGGCAACTTCTCAATCTCCTTTTGGACATCGATACGTGCCCTCCCCTGCTTGACTATTTCTAGGGTTGGTTCTTGCGATACATTTGTTTCCATCAATTTGAGACGTTTCTTAATGACCGCCAAGTATTCCTCACTGATTTCATAACCAATTGAGCTTCTGTTCAAGTTCCTGGCAGCCAAAGACGTTGTCCCGCTTCCCAGGAAAGGATCAAGCACAGTATCACCAACGAAACTGAACATCTTGACAAGCCGCCGTGGCAACTCTTCAGGGAACATGGCCAAATGCTTATCCTGTCTTTCGCCGGGAAAATTCCAGTGTCCTGCAAAATACTGATTCCACTCCTCCTGTGTCAGTCTGGACCTCTCCTTTATCTCTTTATTAACTTTCGGCTGCCTACCATACTTCCTGAAGATAAGGATGAACTCATAGTCAAGCTTGAGGATACCACTTCTTGGATAAGGATAGGAGCCCATGACTGTGGCACCGCCCGTGGTATGGCATGTTGTAATCTTCTGCCAGATAATTGCACCCATGTAGTCAAATCCGGCAGCTTCACAGAACTTAATTATCTCCGTCCGTATGGGGATGACCTTATATCTTCCGTAATATGCTGACCGAGCAAACTGGTCGCCAATATTAATACACAACCGGCAACCTTGATGCAGAACTCTGAGGCATTCACTCCAAACCAAATTCAGATTATTAGTATACTTTTCATAGGTGTCATTAAAGCCAATCTGGTCTTGACTTCCATAGTCCTTCAGTTGCCAATATGGCGGAGACGTAATGACGAGATGCACTGACTCATCCGGCACCTCTTTCATGCACCTCGAATCACCAATTATGATCTTGTGTGTTGTTTTCAATGATTCTGTATGGTCGAATTTGAAGGATTCGCTTACAGTTAAAGGCTATACGACCTGATATTTCGGCTCTTCAATACGCTCCCCTCTGCAACGTGGACAGCGACTTGGCCGGGTCAACCGCTTTCGCTCCTTGAACACATACCCGCATGCGAGACATCGGGAAGGGACTATAACCAGTCTCTGCCTTCGCGAGACAACGGAACGCGAGATGTGGGAAAGATGACTATATACCTCCTTTTCCTGGATGCTCAGTCTCTGCGAAAGATCTCTGGCACTACACACCTGTTGGGACAACAAGGCTGTCATCTGTTGACGAACGGTTTGCATTCCCTTTTTCTCCCAATATCTTGTTACGCCACCTCTCAATGATATCTCCGTGGTCAATGGTGCCAATCCCCTTGGCTGAAAAGAATTCATCGATTTCGTAGCGATTCCCGCACAACCACCAGTCTTTCAGGATGCTTCCTGCTTCCGGCTGGAACATCCAGTCACTACCCAAAGTCTTAACCAACATCTTCTCCATAGTGGCCTCAGCCATCCACGAAATAACATAGTCCAGAGAGTAGAACTCCGGCACAAGATCAAAAAGATGGGTTTCGGATAGGTAGGCAAAACCCGTGTACTTTTCCATTATTGCAGAGTAGATCTCTCCGTTCCCAACGTCATTCTCCTTGAACATCTCATATTCTGATATGAACTTGCCCACGTATCGCCTGAACACAGAGAGGTCCTTGAGGGCTTTATAAAAAGATATCTCTTCTATGGCATCGGACGAAAGGCCCAAATGCCGCTCAAGAAACAATGGAGAAAAACACATGTTCTGAAGCAAAAAGGCATAGGTTTCTGAAAGGGTATTTGAGGTGAAGAAATCCTTTTCAACAGATGGAAGATCCGGTGCTGTGAAGGCATGACTAAGAACATGACCCATTTCATGAAACAGGGTTTCAAGGTCGATCCAGCCCCCCTGGGAATTCATGACCAGGTAGATCTCGTCCGGTATGCTCAGGACAAAACTCATGGCCTGAGACCCCTTCCTGGACGAATGACCTATATCAAGAGAAAGACCTGGAATGTCGTTCACTTGTATTGCCCACTGATTGGTCAAATTCACCCAGCCCGAGCAGGTAGATCGCATCAAATCTATTCAACTCGTCAAGTGTGACACCAAGGCTTTTTTGAGACCAGCGCTCCATGGCCTCAAAGTACAATGTATCGGTCTGCCGCAGCACTTCCTGCAATACAGGTAAGTAGCCTTCGTAATCAATCTGTTTCTTGTCCTGACAATACTTCACATAGTCTTCATATCCGAATTCATCCTCAAGCAGCATCAAAAGGTGTTCCCAGACGCCAAGGGCAAAGGGCTTCAAAAACTTGCAGAGGCCACTCGACTCCTTTTCCAGTATCTTGCGCTTCGCTAAATCACTTCGCTTCTGGCACCATGAAAGCGTGTCTTTGAAGTAGATCTTTTCCCCCTCAACGAGGGCGGCAGCTCCTCTAGTCAAGGTGAATAATTCATTCTCGTACGGCGAGATGCGGTATTGCAGATAATGACTCAGGAGAGAGTGATAAACTCTTTGTCCGTGCCTGGCCCATTCTCCCGAAGGACGCAGACTGTTTATGGTACTTGGATTTAGGATGTCCGTGAGACCGTCATATGTATCGTAGTTGGAGCCTTTAGGCACGTTTCCCTGCCACAGGCTCAAGGCCCTTGCCGTGAGTCGGTGGTTGAGTGTCAAAACGGCCTTTTCGATGTCTATCATAATATCAGCTTAGGCCTTCCACAGAGTTTTGATCCATTCTTACTGGTTTGGAATATCCAATAGGAAAGACAAGGGGCCAAAGAAGGTTGAGAGGGCAATCATCCAGAGGACCACGGCAGATATGAGAACAGCGAGAGTCGCCCTGGCGCCGGTTGACTGATAGACGACCTGAGCGGCAACGATTGAGATAACGACACTCCATATCGTTGCGACTAGGCCGACTAGAGGAATAATCACCGTCCAGTCCAGAACACCGCTCAAGCCTACAATCCTGGCGAAACCCAAATACTCCTCTTTCCCCTTTGAGTAACCACAGAAAAGGTGCACAAATCCTGCAAAGAGAAAAAGAGCAAGAATGGAAAACAGAGCACCAACGAAAACACCAGCCAGGCTTTTGCCAGGAATGAACGCCAGTGCTCCGCCCATGGCGGTTACAGCGATCCCAAACCTTAACGCATTAGGATCTCTAGCCACTTCAACCATTGTCGGTTGCTTCAGCTTGATAATCTCAATGGCTCTTCTGAAATATTGAAATGTGCCGGCCGGTTCAAACTGATCGGCGTTGTCGTCCTGCATGTTTTGATTCCCTAATCATCCTCATCTTTTGGTCTGAATCGTTCGTCTGCGGATATTTCATGAACTTTGCCGGCCTTGTTGTGAAGCCATCCTGTTCGTTGTACCGCACGGACATCAAACTCCGGGACGTAAGGTTTTATGTCCAAAAGCGGAGTCCCATCTATGATATCGATGTCTTCAACAAAGATCGTGCAACCTCGCACCTCTACGAGCTTCACCACGGAGATTCCTATAGCATTAGGGCGCTGCGGTGCTCTCGTAGCAAATACTCCTCGCATGTCATTGTCCATGAAAGGCTGCACCTCGAGGGTGTATCCTTCACAGTGATGGAAGTGGTACAATAGAAAAATGTGAGAAAACCCCTCAAGATCCTTGAGCCCTTCCTGATACTCGGGTTTTACTTCTACCGTGCCTCCGATGCCTCGACCAGCTGTTGTCTGTATGGGCATCCCCTTCACATCTTTGAAGGGGGAATGAATAACGCCTATAGGCCGGTATCTTATCTCTTTCATCAACGCACCACCCGAGTGTGTGAACAAAACATATTGAACAAAGGGCTAGGGGTCAAGCGAAAAGGATTTGTATCTTGCCAGGTGGGACTGTCGTTCCAAAGGGAACTGCAGCGAATCTTGAATACCCTTGACCAATCAGTAGGGTTCAGGTATCGGTCTGGTCTGATATCGTTAGATGTTCCAAGAGTGTCACAGTGGAAAGAGAATTTCAATTGTGAATCGGGAAAAGTAAGGACAGTGAAAAGCGCCTTGTTCGAAGAACTGTCTCGCCTCTATGCCAAAATGGAGGATGCCTATGATCAGGTAGCCACCAAGATCGGCCTGTCCTGCCAGGGATGCCCTGACAATTGCTGTAACAGCTACTTCCAACACCATACCTGCATTGAATGGACTTATCTTTGGGACGGAATCAGATCATGTTCAGCTGAGAGACAACAGGAGTATGTGAACAGAGCCAGAGACTATATCGAAGAGAGCAGACTCCCCCTGGCTCAAGGCCTCAGACCCACCATCATGTGCCCTTTAAACGATGGCGGGTTTTGCGGCCTCTATGAACACCGGCTCATGATATGCCGCATGCACGGGGTTCCAAATACCTTCGTCAGGCCTGACGGAAAAAAGATGAGCTTTCCGGGCTGTTTCAGGTGCCAGGAGTTTTGCTCGCAGTTGAAAGAGGTGCCTGTTTTGGACAGGACCAGTTTCTACAAGGATCTGGTTGCATTGGAGATGGCTTACGTCGCCCCTAAGGGCAAGGCCTTGCCAAAGGTTAATCTGACCCTGGCAGAGATGATAGTCCGGGGACCGCCCGAACTCTAAAACCTATCTCAAAAACAATATAGAGCGGTTGCCAAACGGTTTCAAAGCTTTAGTAGACCTCTACAAAACCCGATCACCCCCAGTTACAACACTGCATTCTTCCTCCTTGACAATTATAGCTGATTCTTTTAAAAGTCGGCGCCAAGTGTTTAGTTCCATGATTCGACTATGATTTCTGATGGAGAGGTTTTCGTCATGCGGCGAACAGCGGTTGTGATGTTTTGCACTCTGGGCCTTGTAGGAGCACTTTTTGGCAGTGCCTGTGCAGGGGAGACGGGTCATTACGTAAACGGCGTCGAGGGAATTAAGGCCGCGACCTTACCTCCTGCAGGTAGTTTCTGCTATCGTCTGTACAATGTTTTTTACAACGCTGACACACTAAAAGATCGGGATGGTAATGAATTGGATATAGGATTCGACCTAAGTGTGTATGCCATGGCCAACAGATTCATTTGGATTACTAACAAAAAGATTTTGGGAGCTGACTTTGGTGTTGATATCATCATTCCACTTGTCTACACGGATGTTGAGATTGGGGCAATCGGAGCTGCCGACGATAAATTTGGTTTGGGCGATGTTGCAGTTGAGCCATTCGTCTTGTCGTGGCACGGTCCCCGTTATGATGCAGCATTTGGAATAGCCCTTTACATTCCAACCGGCGAATATGACGAGAATAAACCGGCCTCTCCGGGCAAAGATTTCTGGACGGGCATGTTTACCCTTGGGGGAACCTGGTATTTTGATACCGGGAAGACCTGGTCAGCATCGATTCTGGCGCGTTATGAACTTCACAGCGAGAAAAATAGCGAGGATGTAAGGCCGGGTGATGATTTTCATTTCGAGTGGGGTATAGCCAAAACACTTGCGAAGATATGGGATGTGGGATTGACCGGCTACTGTCATTGGCAGGTGACCGATGACAGCGGTTCAGACGTTGTTTGGGACAGAAGTGACCACGATAGTGTTTATGCGGTCGGCCCGGAGGTGGTCGTTTTCATTCCTCCTGCCACGCTTTTTGTTTCACTCAGGAGCCAGTGGGAATTCGAGGCCGTGGACCGTCCTGAAGGTAATGTCACAACCCTGACTTTAACAAAACTCTTCTAAAAAAGACTAAAGCCAAAAGCAAACCTTAGTTCTTGGTGTAAGCACGCCCCCCAACCGCCCCCTGTTGACTTCTCTCCCAAGCGGAGGCCGTCTTCTCCCCCTTGCAAGCACGTTCATGACACGTGCCGATTGATAGCGACCAGCAAGAATCCCCAAAACACCATTTTTCCTTGACATATTATATATAAAATGATATAAAATATATCTAAAAGGTGCTTAATTATATTTAACGAATGGAGCTTCAAGGATCGCATATGGAAAACTATATTGTCTGTGAAGAAAGAGCCAATCACTCTAGGATTCATGTGAAAATATGCCAGCATCGATGTCCGAACAACCAGACGTGTCGCGCCTTTCAGGAGTATATGAAAGCCCACCTCGCGGATGCAATGGAAAAGCGTTCTGAGCCAGCGTCCTGGCCACGGGAAAAGCTGGTTTCCCCCACAGTCGCATAGCGCTTCCCAAGGACCCCTTTAAAGGCCTTCTCACCTTTTTTAGTTCTTGACTAACTGGGCAAGGATTTCTAAGATTAAACGTTTATGCCGTCCAATTCTCTTAAGGGGATATGGCGAAAATCGGCTGTCCCGGTTTGGTATCCGTCGTGGTTGATCGGACAGGCCATAACCACTCCCAGGAAAGATCACCAGCCAGCCAGGTTCCTTCTCCTGCATTGTTGAGAATACAAAGGGGCACACCAGAATCCTGATGGATGCATTAGATAAACAGGTCGACATCAACATCGAAGATGAGATGAAGCGGTCCTATCTGGACTATGCCATGAGCGTCATCATTGGCCGCGCCCTGCCCGACGCTCGCGATGGTTTGAAGCCGGTTCACCGCCGGATTCTATTTGCCATGCGCGAGCTTAAGAACGACTGGAACAAACCGTACAAGAAATCCGCTCGGATCGTGGGTGATACGATTGGTAAATACCACCCCCACGGTGACACCGCGATCTATGACACCATCGTGCGCATGGCTCAGGACTTTTCTCTGCGTTATCCGTTGGTTGACGGCCAGGGGAATTTTGGCTCGGTGGATGGCGATGCTGCGGCTGCCATGCGGTATACCGAAATCAGACTCATGCGTCTCGCCCATGAGATGTTGGAAGATCTTGACAAGGAGACCGTTGATTTCACGCCCAACTATGACGAAACCCTGACAGAGCCTTCTGTTCTACCGGCAAAGATACCAAATCTCCTCGTAAACGGGTCCTCTGGGATTGCCGTGGGTATGGCAACCAATATCCCTCCACACAATCTCTCCGAAATTATTGATGCGACAGTCGCCCTAATCGACAACACGGATATCTCGTGCCGGGAGTTGATGACCTATGTGCCGGGTCCTGACTTCCCCACGTCGGGTATCATTCACGGGCGTAGGGGTATTGAGGACGCTTACCAAACGGGGCGAGGAATCATCAGGGTCAGAGCCCGGGTCATGATTGAAAAGGACCGCAGAACAGGGCGTGAGACCATCGTAGTGACTGAGATTCCCTATCAGGTGAACAAGGCTCGTTTGATTGAGAAAATCTCTGAGCTTATTCGGGATAAACGAATCGAGGGGATTCAGTACGTTCGCGATGAATCAGACCGCGAGGGGATGCGTGTCGTCATCGCTCTTAAGAAGGATGAAATCTCTGGGGTGGTCATCAATCAGCTTTACACTCACACCCAGATGGAGGCCACTTTTGGCATCATTCTGCTTGCCATTGTGGACAAGGAGCCGCAACTCCTTCCCATCAAGGAGCTTCTAGGCCACTTTGTTGAGCACCGCAAAGAGGTAATTAACCGGCGCACCCGGTTTGACTTGGACAAGGCGGAAGCGCGTGCCCACATTCTGGAAGGACTTATTACAGCACTGGATCATATTGATGCTGTGGTGAGTGTCATTCGGTCCTCGAAGACACCGGCGGAAGCCAAGGAGCGACTGGTTTCACAGTTTGAACTGACTGAGACCCAGGCCCAAGCCATCCTGGAAATGCGACTTCAGCGCTTGACCGGCCTTGAGCGCGACAAGATCCAAGAGGAGTACAAAGAAACCATTCAGGCAATCGCCCGGTTTCGTGAAATTCTTGCCAGTGAACGCTTGGTGCTGAACATTATCAAGGAGGAACTCGCAAATATTAAGGACCAATACGGGGATGAACGCCGGACCGAAATCATCGACGCGACCGAGGAGATCAGTGTAGAGGACATGATTGTTGAAGAGGATATGGTCGTTACCGTCTCTCATGCCGGCTACATAAAGCGGAATCCGATTACCCTGTACAACAGCCAGCGGCGTGGAGGCAAAGGGAAGACCGGTATGGCCACCAGGGAAGAAGACTTTGTTGACCGACTGTTTGTGGCCTCCACCCACGATACATTCCTCTTTTTCACCAATCTTGGTCGTGTATACTGGCGCAAAGTCCACGAGCTGCCCCAGGCCGGCCGACTTGCACGAGGTAAAGCTATCGTGAACCTCCTTGCCTTGGGAGTTGAAGAAAAACTTGCTACCGTGCTTCCTATTCGATCCTTTGAACCGGGCCACGCTATAATTTTAGTCACCAAGAGTGGCAAGGCGAAGAAGACAGATATCATGGCATACAGCCGCCCCAGGACGGGAGGGATCATTGCGCTCAATCTTGTTCCCGGCGACGAACTGATTGCCGCCCGCATCACCGACGGCACGCAGAATGCCTTCCTCGGGTCGAGGCACGGGAAGTCCATCCGGTTTCATGAATCGAACGTAAGGCCGATGGCACGGGCCAGCCAAGGGGTTCGTGGAATGAGCCTCGAAGAAGGTGATTTTATCGTCGGTATGGAGGTGCTCACCGATGGAAAGACCCTGATGACGATCACCGAAAATGGGTACGGCAAGCGAACCTCCATCGACGAGTATCCCATACAGAAGCGCGGCGGCAAGGGTGTTATTACCATCAAAACCACGGAACGCAATGGGATGGTAGTGGCTATCCTCTTGGTCACGGATGAAGACGATATGATGCTGATGACTGATCGTGGCAAGATTATCCGGATGCCGGTGAAAGACATCTCTGTTATCGGACGAAACACGCAAGGCGTAAGGTTGATTGCAATGGCTCCGGGTGAACGGGTCGTTAGTGCTGCTCGGCTGGCTGAAAAGGACGTTTAGCGGGATTGATGATTGTCGATTGTTTATTGTTGATTTTTTTGTCACCTAAGTGTTGGGGGTTTTTCAATCATCAATCAACAATCCTGGTAGAGGAGAGCAGGAGTGAGAATCGGTGTCATTGGAGCTGGGGCATGGGGAACTGCACTAGCTAACCTTCTTGCCAACAAAGGGTTTGAGGTCGCCCTGTGGGCGTTTGAACAGGAGGTCTGCGCGGACATCCTTGAAGGGCGGGAAAACAAGGTCTTTCTTCCGGGGTTTCCCCTTTCTGCAAACATCCATCCCTCAAACGATCTTCATGAAGTGGCTGCAAACAAAGGAATGCTGCTTCTCGTCATGCCTTCCCATGTCTTTCGGTCCGTAGCCGAGAAACTGGTCCATCATTTCACGGAGGAGACTCCAATCGTCACTGCCTCAAAGGGGATCGAGAATAAGACCCACTTGACCATGTCCGGCATCCTGGAGCAACTTCTCCCCCAAAGGCTTCACAATCGGATCGCGGTCCTCTCCGGCCCGAGCTTTGCCAAAGAAGTGGCCCAGAGAATTCCGACTGCTGTCACCGTGGCAGCCCATGACCCGGACGTAGCAAAAGATGTGCAAAACACGTTTGCTACGGACTACTTTCGGGTATACACGAGCTACGACGTGACCGGCGCGGAACTGGGCGGCGCCCTGAAAAACGTGATGGCCGTTGCAGCAGGCATTTCAGACGGGTTGGGACTAGGCTACAACACGAGGGCTGCCGTTATCACGAGAGGGGTCGCTGAAATTCAACGATTGGGAAGAAGGCTTGGGGCCGATCCTGCAACCTTTATGGGGCTGGCAGGTATTGGGGATTTGGTTCTGACCTGCACCGGAACATTAAGCCGTAACTGGACCGTGGGTCATAAGATGGGACAGGGCATGAAGCTTGATGCCATTTTGTCAGACATGCGGACAGTGGCCGAAGGTGTCAAGACCACGAAATCAGTTTACAATATGTCCCGCAAGCTCGGGGTTGAGATGCCCATTGTAGAACAGGTCTATCGCATGTTGTACGAGGACCTTGATCCCAAGGAGGCTCTCAAAATCCTCATGAACAGGGATCTGAGGCACGAGATCGATGAGGAATGATACGATTGCGGAATGGGGAATGGGGAGTGCGGAATGAAAAAGCTCAAAGGTGAAAGGTGAAAGGTGAAAGGGAAAAAGCCGAAGGCCAAAAATGGTCTTTTTTCGTCTTTTTACTGTCTTCGTGCTTTCGTGATAATTGTTTAATGTTTTTACATTAGGCGCTTTGGCGCACATAAGGCACCATAGGCACTTCGTTACTGACCAATGACTAATGACCATTGACCGTTGACCAATGCCACGTCACAAAGGAGAAGGCCATCGACAGAGGCTGAGAGAGAAGTTCCTGACCTCCGGCCTGGAAGGATTCCACGACTACGAGGTTATTGAGCTGCTCCTGACGTTGGCGACACCCGGGAAGGATTGTAAGGACCGGGCCAAAGCAGCCTTGAAGCGATTCAAGACTTTACAGGGAGTAATTGAAGCGTCATCCGAGGAGCTTCAAGAGATCAAAGGAATCGGTCCCAAGAACGTTTTTGGAATCAAGTTTGCTCGGGCAGTTGCCGAACGATACCTGCAAAAGAAACTGGTCACCAAAGATCCCATCCACTCTTCCAAAGAGCTTTTTGATTACCTTTACCACAGCCTTCGAGACAAGAAGCGGGAAATCTTCAAAGTCGTCTTTCTGGATGCACAGAACAGAATTATTGACATTGAAGACCTGTTTGAGGGGTCTCTGACGGCAAGCAGTGTTTATCCCAGGGAAGTCGTGCAGGCGACGCTGAGGCATCATGCGGCCGGCATTTTCCTGGTCCATAATCACCCATCAGGAGAGCCAAAGCCATCTCGTGAAGACAAGCGCCTTACCCGCGAATTGATCCATGCTTGTCGCGTCATGGGAATCACGGTTCACGAACACCTGATCATCGGCGACAACACCTATTTCAGTTTTGCTGACCACGGCTATATTGCAGAGATGAACCGCGAATATGACACCCATTTCAAGGGATGAATCCAGCCCGAGAACGTATTACACTCCCTTTCATCACCGCCCCCTAACCTCTGGAATAGCCCCCTATTTCCCGGTGCTTGAGACGAATAGCTATTTGTACGACAGCTCCAGCTTGACAGCCGCAGCTCTGAGTCGCTTATCAGATGTCCACAACGGCAAACCAGCCAATTGCGCCGATGCCAACAAATGGGCATCCACAAATCCTATCCCTATTCCCATCAGCTTGTTGTGTTCAATGAAATGAAGAACTTCGTCCAGAGAGACGGTCGGGGCCATAGGAAGAGTTTGCAGAAGGGAGAGGATTTCCTTCCTGTTCCGGATGTTGCCACAGGCTAACTCACCCAGTATGAAAGAGTGGCATATCACCCGTACGTCCGAGAGCAAGTTTTCGAGATGCCGAGAGCCGTGGCGCAGGTGGGCAATCCATACCGATGTATCGACGATGACCATATCTAACCGGTTGACTGCCTGCGCCTCGGAATAGCTCGAAGGCCCTTTTCCGTACCTCCAAGCTTAGCAAGACGCTTGCTGCTTTCCCGAGCTATAAGAGCCTCCAGGCCGAGGCGAACCAGCGCAGTTTTCTCGGTGATACCAGTGAGCTGTGCCGCCCTTTTTAGCACGGCGTCATCTATGTTAAGTGTCGTTCTCATATACATATAAGTATGCATCATTTGTATGCCCCTGTCAAGCACAACATTGATGGTAAAATGAAATGGTGCGATTACAACAGATTGGGAACATCTTGACATGTTGAATAAATCCGCCTTTTCCGTGTGATCAAATGTCAATAGTTCACCAACGTTATATAGTCGCTTCTCCCTGCACCGTTTTTCATTGAACTCCCGATCCGGTTTCTATTATAGTTGGATATCTTGAATATTCGAAAACTTTACATAATTGGAAGTTATCTCGCAAAATTCTCGAACTGAAATATCTAAAGGTTTTTACAATTGGAGGGGCGATGGATCTCATCGTAACGGGAGTGGTAGCCGGAGTGTTGGGGACGTTGGTGATGGATTTTTTGAACCATCTCTTCTCCCGAACTGGGATGATCTTGAAAATCGACATGGGGATGATTGGGAGAATGACCGCGGGGTGGGCATGCGGGCGCTTCCGCTATCGCCATCCAGGCGAAATGAAACCGGTCGCAAATGAGTTGCTCTATGGCTATATCACGCATTACACCATCGGTGTGGGGTTCGCGGTCATCTACATGCTCGGCTGGGATCTCTTGGTTGGAGGGCCTGCATCACCGGTATGGGCCCTCGTCTATGGCTTCGCGACGACGGTAGCCTCTCTTTTTATCGTTTACCCTTCCATGGGGCTGGGTGTGTTTGGCAGGCGGTCTCCCGAGGGCATTAAAGCTCCTCTCTCCCCCCTGGCCAACCACCTGTTCTTCGGAGTGGGTATGGCGGTCGCGGTTGCACTTGTGTGAGCACCGGGAAAGGCAGAACGAGCAGGATTGGTT
>JAFDFO010000232.1 GCA_019309815.1 Deltaproteobacteria bacterium | reverse complement strand
GGGAGCGATGAGGAGACGGCTGCCCAGTTCGTCGGGGATCACTTCAGCAAGCCCGTGCTCGGATTTGTTGCGGGATTGACTGCTCCTCCGGGCAAACGTATGGGACATGCCGGTGCCATCATATCGGGAGGTTCGGGCACTGCGGGTGAGAAGATCGCTGCCATGCGCCAGGGCGGCATCCATGTGGTGGAGCAGCTCGGGGAGCTGGGGAGAGTCGCAAAAGATCTGTTTAAGTAAGAGACTCCCGGAGTAAGCCTTGAGCGTTCACCGTTGACCGTTCACCGAAACAAAGAATTGTTTTTCAATTGGGCACGACGCTATTCTTGAGCCCGTTTCCCTGCCAAGCCTTTTCGATTCACTAGAATAAATGGGGAGGGAACTCCGGATTGACTATTGATGATTGAAGATTGTCGATTGTGTCTCTTGGATATCGTCATGGCCTAACACCGGCGTTTTCTTGTCCTTTCGACGCTTCTTCTATAGTGCCCACCAGGTGTTGTGTAGGGGAGGGCTTTATGCCCTCCCGCGGGCGGGGATGAACCCCGCCCCTACATTACTTTATTGTCTCGACAACTTTGTCGTCATTTCGGTCCTTGTCTGTCATTTCGAACGTAGTGAGAAATCTTGTCCTTGTTGATCTGTGGGTACAGCGAAGATTTCTAGCTTCCGCCTTCGTCGAACCCGCGACTACTTCGGCGGACAGGTCGCTCGAAATGACAATCCAGTGAATAGTCAATCGAATCAAGAAGAACCAATTTTAAAGAACAAAGGACGGATAACGGATAACGGATAACAGTCGAAGGCTATCGGTCAACAGCCAACGGTCAACGAATGTTTGACATTTTACACAAAATGGATTAAAAGGTTTAAGTTATTCCTCCTAACGTATCTCCTAGTAATTACGTAGGAATCACACGAAAACAGAGTAGGCAAACATCCCAGTCGAGAGAGTAAGTCATGATTGAAATCAGAGTACACGGTCGAGGCGGCCAGGGGGCAGTAACCTCCACGGAGTTGATCGCACTGGCGGCTATCCATGAAGGGAAGTACGCCCAAGCCTTCCCCAGTTTTGGCCCTGAACGACGCGGGGCCCCGGTTATGTCCTATGCGCGCATTTCCGACAAACCTATCCGGACCCGAGAGAAGGTCTACACGCCTGACATTGTAATGGTTCTCGATCCGTCCATTCTTAAGATTGTGGACGTGACGGCCGGTCTCAAGAAAGACGGGATGGTTATTTTGAATACGCATAAGGACGAGAAAGAAGTGCGCAAGACCTTTGGCATAAAGGGAAAGATGTTTCTTGTTGATGCCACTAACATTGCCATGAGACACCTGGGCCGACCGATTACCAACACGACCATGCTGGGTGCCTTGATCAAGGCCTCAGGTGTTATTGATATCAAATCGATGAAGACACCAGTCACAGAGCGCTTCGGCCGTATTGGCGAAAAGAACCTGAAGGCCATGGGTGAAGCCTACAAAGAGACTGGATAGACCCTGACGTTCCAAAATAGCGCAGATAAGGAGTGAGGAAATTGGCCAAGGTCGACGCAATCACAGGATGGAGAAATCTGGAGCTCGGAATCACGATCACGGAACCCGGGAACTCAAGGCAACTGAGAACCGGCGACTGGCGCAGCCAAAGACCGGTCACGGATCGTGATAAGTGCATCAAGTGTGGCTTGTGCTGGATCTATTGCCCGGACATCGTCTATTCGCCGCTGAGAAGCGGCTATTTCAAATGGGACGAGAACTACTGCAAGGGGTGCGGCATCTGCGCCCACGAGTGTCCGAAGGACGCCATTACCATGGTTATGGAGGAAGACTAATCATGCCAAAGAGAGTGGGAATTGAGGTCTCATTGGCTGCCAGCGAGGCAGCGTGTGTTGCTGACACGGATGTGATTGCCGCCTATCCCATCACGCCGCAAACGCACATTGTGGAACATCTTTCGGAACTCGTGGCAGACGGAAAGCTCGACGCGGAGTTTGTTTCTGTAGAATCCGAGCACTCGGCCATGAGCGTCTGTGTGGGATCATCTGCTGCGGGGGCTCGAACGTTCACGGCAACCAGCGCTCAGGGGTTG
Source organism: Deltaproteobacteria bacterium (assembly GCA_019309815.1). Lineage (GTDB taxonomy): Bacteria > Desulfobacterota > Desulfobacteria > Desulfobacterales. Next base: position 2,165 of record JAFDFO010000232.1, on the reverse strand, counting down.
GCCCTCATGCACGAGATTTTGTTCATTGCGCCTGCACTCCGCACCCCCATTGTCATGGCTGTGGCTAACCGTGCCATGTCAGGGCCCATCAGCATATGGAACGATCACAGTGACATAATGGCCGAACGAGACGTGGGTTGGATTCAGACCTTTGCGGAAAACGGCCAGGAAGTCTTTGATCTGATCATCCATGCCTTCAGGGTCGCCGAGGATCCGCAGGTTCTGCTGCCGATCATGGTGAACCTGGACGGTTTCACTCTCAGCCATGTCGTTGAACCCATTGAGATGTTAAGCGCGTCAGAGGTCAGGAAGTACCTCAAGCCGTATAAGCCCAAAATAGTCCTTGACCCCAAAAAGCCAGTGACCATGGGACCGGTTGGAATGCCGGAGGTGTATACGGAAGCGAAACAGCAGATAGAGGCGGCGCTGACGGGTTCTAAGAAGGTTGTCGTGAAGGCGTGGGATGAGTTTGCCAAGCTGTACGGGCGTCGCTACAAACCGGTCGAAACTTATCGCACCAAGGGCGCTAAGATCGTATTGATGACCATGGGCTCAGTCTCGGAGACCGCCATGACTGCCGTGGACAAGATGCGGGACAAGGGTGTGCCTGTGGGTCTCCTGCGCTTTCGTCTATGGCGTCCCTTTCCGCTCGAGGAATTCAAAAGGGCTGTGAAGGGTGTTAAGGTCCTGGCTGTTATGGATCGGGCCATTTCTTACGGTAGCCGACAGGGGGGACCGGTCTTTACAGAGGTACGGTCTGCCCTGTATGGGACACCAAAGGCACCCCAGATTTTCGGATTCGTCGCGGGCCTTGGAGGACGCGATATAACTGTCGGGACGTATGAAGAAATGGTCGATAAAGCCATGCGATATGCCAAGAAGAAGAAAGGTCCTACCTATGAACTGATTGGATTGAGGGAGAGATAATGGACGCTGCATTGAAGAATTTCAAGAAGTTTACACCAAAATCCCTGCCCAAAGTGGAGGTCCTTGCCCAGGGCCACCGTGCTTGCCAGGGGTGCGGGGAGATATTAGCACTGCGGATGGCGCTCAAGGCCATGGGAACGAACATGATCGTGGCGAGTGCGACCGGGTGTATGGAGATTGTCACGTCTCCGTATCCCCAGACAGCATGGGAAGTCCCCTGGATTCACGTGGCTTTTGAGAATGCAGCAGCCGTCGCTTCTGGTGTTGAGGCGGGTCGTAAGGCCCTGATGCGCAAGGGGAGGATTCCCAAGCAACGAACCACGATCTTGGCCGTGGCGGGCGATGGAGGCACGGCAGACATCGGTCTTCAAGCCTTGTCCGGTGCTTTGGAGCGGGGGCACGATTTTGTTTACCTTTGTCTTGACAACGAGGCCTACATGAACACGGGAGTCCAGCGTTCGAGTTCCACTCCATACGGTGCTGTGACAACAACTTCTCCGCCCGGGAAGCTGGGCATCGGCCAACACACCTGGAAGAAGAACGTGCCCGCTATTGCAGCGGCTCACGCGATCCCGTATGTGGCCACAGCCTCTCCGGCATACTATACGGACTTGATGAACAAGGCCAAGAAGGCTGCCATGATCAAGGGTCCGGCGTATCTGCACGTGTATTCCCCGTGCCCGACGGGCTGGCGTCTCGCCCCGGAACTTGCTGTTGACATCAGTCGCCTTGCGGTGCAGACGAAGGTCTTTCCTCTCTATGAAGTCATTGACGGGCGCTATGTCATGTCCAGGAAGATCAAGAAGCCGAAACCCGTTGAGCAGTATCTGAAGCTGCAAGGACGGTTCCGTCATCTGGATAAGTTGATCGGGAATATGAGGCCCTTGTTCAGAAGGCTGCATTGGGCGAGGCACAAGATAAGGAATAGAGTTTTCACGACCCGTGTCGTTATCTCTATCAGCATGGAAAGGCCGCTTGGAGAACAAATCCGAGTGGCCTTTTTCTATTCAAGGCCCACGCCGGGACTGTACGGTCAGTCATCTTTTCAGGAGGGGAGGAGAACTTGTTTGTAACTGGACACGGAATGTGCGATGTGCGATATGTGATATCTGATTGTGGGAGGCGGGGTGTTTCATCGTACATCCCATATCCCTGAATTCTTAGGCTCCCCGACTACTGCACCGAAAACCTGAACAGACAAGGCCAACGTGTGAAATACGAAATTACATTTAAGCCAG
>JAFDFO010000056.1 GCA_019309815.1 Deltaproteobacteria bacterium | reverse complement strand
GCTTTGCGGGAACAGCTGGAGGAGTCTGTACGAATTCACATGCGCAGCGACGTTCCGGTCGGGGCCTGGATGAGCCCCGGGATCGATTCAAGCGGCATTGTCAGCTTGATGAGTCGGTATACAAGTCAACCGATTCAGACCTTTACCTTAGCCTTTGAGCATCCTGAGTTTGATGAAACCGCCACCCAAAAAACCCTTGAACGCTATCCGGGCTATGCAATATCTAACCAACAAGTGGTCTGCACAAGTAAGCATTTTGAATTATTCCCAAAGGGCCTGTGGCATTGCGAAGACCCTTGCCCATCCGGTGTAGGCATACCCCAATTGATTCTCGCCGAAGCAACTTCCGGCAGTGTGAAGGTGGTTCTGACCGGAGAAGGTGCAGATGAAGTTTTCGGCGGCTATCCTTGGTACACCGGAAGCAGGCTCTTGGAACCACTCTCCAAGCTTCCACTCACTCTGCGTCGGTTGATGGCGCTTTTACCCTTTGTCCGCAAAAAGTGGCCCGGAGCCAGCCGGATTCTTTCGGCTCCAAACGAAATGAACCTCAAGCGGTTTTCCCTTTACATGTCAGCACAAAGATCAACGAAATATCAGAACCAACTTTTTTCATCCAGCCTTGTTCAGTCTGTCGCGGAAATAGGCTGGCCATGGGATAGGGAGAACCCTCCAAAACAGATTAATGATTCGCACCCCTTTGTTCAGTTACAATACTATGACATGCATTTCCGGCTCCCCGATTATATTATTCATCACCTGGACCGCAAATCCATGGCACACTCATTGGAGGCAAGGGTGCCTTACCTTGACCACAAGCTGGTCGAGTTCTGTGCACGCATCCCCCACTCTCTCAAGGTGCGACGACTTCAGGAAAAACATATCCTGAGGTTGGCAATGCGGGCGTATCTTCCACCGGAGATAGTCCGCCGACGGAAGCGGGGGCTTAGAGCACCTTTAAGGCAGTGGCTGCGCGAAGACCTGCCGGATTTTGCCGAAGATCTCCTCTCCGAAGACCGTCTCCAGCAGAAGGGGTACTTCAACCCTGCTTTTGTCACCCACATCCTGAAGCAGCACAGGGCTGGTAACGGCAACTACAGGTGGCTGCTGGTCGGAGTGCTTGGCGTTCAGCTCTGGGACGATATGTTCTTGCATGGGTGCCGCCCAAGCGGAAATCAAAACAGTTCCGCCTAGAGATACAAAACAATGCGCTATACATTGGGGAACATACTTTCTGGTTTTCGGGCACCCCTTGGGAAGATACAGCTTGCACATGGTATTCGGTGTGCGTTGAGCGACACGGGTGCCCTTTTGCGGACGCCCGTCGGAAGGGCGCAGTTCATGCGAGGAGTGCATAGACGCACCTGGCCAGTCCTGGGTCGCATGGCAGCCTCTTATCGAAAGAATTTGGTGAAGGACACCCGCATCGTTGCAGTGGTCGGTTCCTTTGGAAAAACAACAACGATGCGCGCTGTGACTTTCTCCCTGGGCATGCAGCCTCACAAGGATGCTTATCATAACGCGTGGCATTGGCTTGCACGTTCCATTTTTCGCATCAGGCCCGGTGACCGTCATGCCGTCATTGAGGTCGGGATCGACAAGGTCGGTCAGATGGCTATGTATGCAAGTATTGTGCGTCCCGACATTACCGTCGTGACAACCATTGGAAGTGAACACAACCGCTCTCTGGGCACCCTCGAGACAACAAGAGCGGAAAAATCGCATATGGTAAGGGCGCTCCCGAGTTCAGGTATTGCAGTACTCAATGGTGATAACCCAAACGTTCGCTGGATGAAAGGACTGACAAGGGCCCGGGTGGTTACGTTCGGTATGGACAAAACCAACGACGTCCATGCAAGTCATATTGTTCTTGACTGGCCTAAAGGCACGAAGTTCAAAGTTCACTCAGATGGTCAAATCCGTGATTTTTACGTCCGGCTCATAGGCAGGCACATGGTCTATCCAGTCCTCGCGGCGATTGCGGTCGCCCTCGTTGAAGGATTTGACCTGGACCAGGTTGCCGAACGACTCGAGGAACTGACACCGACTCCGAGGCGCCTTGAACCCGTTCAGTTACCGAATGGCGCCTTCCTGCTTATAGATTGCGAAAAATCGCCGTTAGAAACGATCGAAGGCGCATTCGACATACTCTCTGAAATCCCTGCAAGGCGTCGGATTATCGTGCTCGGAGAAGTGTCGGAACCCCTTGGAAGCCAGGGACCGATTTACAGACATCTTGGGGAACGCATCCCGCAAGTCGCATCAAAGGCCATCTTGATTTGCAGTAAAAACAGCTTTAAGAGTTACTCTGCTGGGGCCAAACGCAGCGGGTTCCCCCCAGACGCCCTCGTCAACGTCGGGAAGGATGTGCTCAAGGCTGCAGAAGCGCTCAAGGGCGACCTGGAACCTGGTGATGTGGTGCTAATCAAGGGCCGGGATAACCAACGCCTCGATCGTGTCTGGCTGGCATTGGCAGGGCGGACAGTCCGATGTGACATTGATGACTGCAATGCCAGGGCGGTCGTGTGTGAGTCCTGCCCGATGTTGGGGCCAGGATGGGAGGGGTTGCGGGTTATAATGTGAGAAGAGTGACCGAGAGGGAAGGATGTCCGACATGACAATACAAAGAAACGCTATATCGGTTGGAATAATCGGCTGTGGGCATGTGACGACCAACTGGCATCTGCCGGCTCTGCGCCACGTTGCTGATGTCGAAGTGGTTGCATTGGCCGACATCGATCACGAGCTTATGACACTTGTTGGAGACCGCTTTCACGTTCGTCGTCTACACAGAGACTACCGAGAACTCCTGTCTGATTCCACCATCGAGGCCGTAGCCATATTTGTACCAGCGCAGTTACACACTGAGGTAGCATTAGCCGCCCTCGATGCCGGAAAACACGTGCTCATAGAAAAGCCCCTGGCACTTAGTTTAGACGAATGTGACGTCCTGATTGAGGCAGCTCAAAAAACCTCATTGATCGCCATGGTTGGCTTCAACTTGCGTTGGCACCGTCATATCCGGAAGGCATTGGAGGTAATACGCATCGGAAAGCTTGGCCACATCAAGATGATTCGTTCCGTGTTTACTTGTGCGACAGAGCATGCAGACACAGGCTTCTCATGGAAGACGAGACGTGAGGCTGGCGGAGGAACGCTGATTGAAATGGCCGTACACCACTACGACCTTTGGCGCTTACTGCTCGGCAGTGAGGTGGAGGAAGTCTTCTCAATGAGTCGGTCGGACGTGTCTGACGATGAAACTGCGGCAGTGGCAGCCAGAATGGATAGCGGCGCCCTTGCAAGCTTAGCCCTGTCAGAGGAAACGGGTGGCGACACTGAGCTGGAAATCTTTGGCCAGAATGGCCGTCTGCGTATTTCCCTTACACGTTACGATGGACTCCGGTTCTTTCCAAGATCCAGAGAGGCGGGCGACATCCATACTCACATAAATGGTATTAGACACGGACTGAGAGAACTAAGCCGGGTGATTCGAAGATTCCCCCAGACTTCTGATTGGGCGGGTGCGTTTTGCGCTGAATGGATGCACTTCATAGAAGCGGTCAGAGGAAGAGAAGAAGTGGGTTGCACACTCGTGGAGGGCCGTCAAGCCGTGGAAATTGCACTTGCAGCAACGGAGTCTGCGTCCACGGGGGTCCCTGTTAGGGTCTCCGCGGCACCTCGAACGATCACGCCCGTTTCGACCCAACGGAGTAGAGAGTCGAACGAGCATTAGTTTTTCCCCAGTGCACAACTATGAGTGTTCTATTCACAGACGGGAACTCACGAAAGACTCTGGCTGCAGTGCGCTCTCTCGGCAAACGGGGGATCCGTGTAACGGCCGGTGACATCTCCGCCCGCAACCTCTCTTCCGCTTCCAGATACTGCTGCCAGGGCGTTGCCTACCCTTCCCCATACACCGACCCCGAGGGTTTTCAAAACAGGCTCTTGGATCTGGTTCGGCACCGGGCTTTCGAAATCCTGATCCCCACGTCCGATGTCACAATAAACCTCATCAATGAAATCAGGGCGCACCTCGAACGATACGTCAAGCTTCCCCTCCCCAATCATGACCCCTACACGAACCTCACGGACAAAGCCAAACTCGTTCGACTGGCGCAGGAACTCGAAGTGCCGATCCCAAAAACAGTCTGGGTGCAAAGTGATGCGGAGCTGGAAAGGGTTGTTCCAAAGCTGAAATACCCCGTAGTCATCAAGCCCAGATACTCGAAATTCCTTTCAGGCAACCATTGGGTCGATGTACTGGTAGACTATGCGCGTTCCCCTCATGAGCTTACCGCCAAGTATCGTAAAATTCATGGGATCGTGGAGCGGCCACTTATCCAGGAGAAGATCGAAGGGCCGGGGCATGGGGTCTCTGTTCTTGCTCATCGTGGGAATGTTCTTGCCGCCTTTGGACATCGTCGAATCAGGGAGAAGCCACCATCCGGCGGGGTAAGTGTCGTCCGGGAGTCCGTTCCCCTTGATCCAAGGCTCATGGAGTATTCGACAAGGCTGCTGAGTGCGCAAAACTGGTCCGGAGTAGCAATGGTTGAGTTCAAGCTTGACTCAACGGACCATTCGCCGAAGCTGATGGAAGTGAACGCTCGCTTCTGGGGATCGCTTCAACTTGCCATCGATTCGGGTGTCGATTTTCCCTTTCTTCTTTACCAGCTGGTCACTGATGGGGAATTTGAATCGCCTGGACCGTACCAAGCTGGGGTCAGGACGCGCTGGTTTCTTGGTGATGTAGACCACCTCCTGAGTATGTGGCTGTTACCAAGAAACAAGCTGTTTCTTGACCCGGGCTATCCGAGCAGACTGAAGGCGCTCTTAGACTTCCTCGGTTCTTTCAAACGAAGTACCCGGAGCGAGGTTTTCCGGACGGATGACCCTTTGCCTGGACTCTGGGAACTCGGGTTGTATTTTAGAGAAGTCCGAAAGAAGATGCGAACAGTTCTGAACCCCTAAAAAGCCCACCTTGTTGGCCATGCCGAGCTGAGGCTTTAGGTAATCATCCCCCAAAAACCATGCTCGATAAATCGACAAGTCACTGTTTCTTTGCAAACGTAGTCATTTCCAACTCGGTTCTAAAAGCATCGGCATTGATCATTTCGTTTCCTTATTCTGTGGGGCGATGCCACTGGCTGTGTGCTTGTGTTGACGCCTAACATGGCTTTTGATATGAGACATTGAAACGTGCTCACAATCAATGGACAAGTCTGAAATCCCTGTAATGAAGTCAGGAGGTGGCTACATGGAAGTCTATCTCATGCAACACGGTCCGGCGCTTCCCAAGGAGCAGGATCCTGAAGAGGGCCTGGGTCCAGAGGGCCAGGAGAGAATCCACGTCAGTGGGCAGGCCCTTAAGAAGATGGGAGTCAGCTTTGACGCCATCTTGTGCAGCCCCAAGAAACGTTCCCAGCAGACGGCTGCCATTGTCGCTGAGGAGGTAGGGTTTCCACCAAACAGGATTGTTGAGACGAAGAACGTTAAGGCAATGGCCCCGCCCGATGAGACAATTCAAACTTTGTCCGAACTCTCAGGGGCTGATCGGGTTCTCATTGCCGGGCACCTGCCGTCTGTCGCTGAGGTCGCCTCCTTCATGCTCACAGAAGGCTCCAAGGCTTCTGTACAGTTTGAGATGGGCGGGTGCTGCTGCATCGACGTAGACGAGCTGCCCACTCATTCGGGCCGCCTTCGATGGTATTTGACTCCTGCGCAGCTAAAGCTGATCGCCACCTAAATGCCCCTCTCAACTTCCGGCAAATACAAGCTCGCCTACCGGCTGAAGCAAGACGGACCGGAGAGCTTTGTCTTTGTCCACGGCCTGGGCGCCTCTAAGAACTCCTTTGACCGCTGCTTTGAGATGGAGGAGTTCGAAAAGTATACTGTAGCGACAATAGACCTGCCGGGTTGTGGCGAGAGCAGTCGGCCGGATGACTTCTCATACACCATGAACGATCAGGCTAACCTTGTCCTGGAATGGATCAGAAACCTGGGGCTGACTCGCATCATCCTTGTAGGACACAGTATGGGAGCGGTTATGTGTCTTTACCTGGCCGAGGCTCTGGGCACACAGGTTGAGGCGTTTTTCAATCTTGAAGGGAACCTTAGCCGAGAGGATTGCACGTTTAGTGGCAAGGTCGCCTCCAGCAGTTGGGCAGACTTCAAAAACAAAGGCTTTCAAGAATTCACAGACTCTCTGAAAGAATCCACACTAGTGGCTGACTCGCCTGGTCTCAAGAATTACTACGAGAACATCCTAAGGGCCCACCCCAGAGCCCTTTACCTTAGTTCCGTATCGCTGGTTAGAGAGAGTTGTAAGGGAGATCTCAACCGGCAGTTCCTGGATTTGCCCACAGAGAAGTGGTATGTGTTTGGCGAGAAGTCGATTAATCGTATAAATATGAGTTTCTTGGATGAGCATAACATCCCATATTTCGTCGTCCCTGAGAGTGGTCATTTCATGATGGATGACCAACCGGACCTCTTCTACGAACTGCTTTTTGATGTCCTAAGACACCGCACCTAACAGAGAGTCTGTTGTGAAAAGATCGATCAGGAAGGGCTTTGGTTTTGGATTGAACTCTGGTGTCATTACGACACTAGGCATGATGGTCGGGTTGAATGCCAGCACCCAATCAAGGCTGGCGGTAATTGGGGGCATCATTGCTATTGCCATTGCTGATGCCTTTTCTGATGCGGTGGGTATCCATATCTCAGAGGAGGCCGAGCACAGGCATAGTGAAAGAGAAATCTGGGAGGCCACGCTCTCAACACTGGTTTCCAAGTTCTTTGTCGCATTGACCTTCGTGATGCCTGTCCTCGTGTTTGAGCTCCCTGTGGCTATTGCGGTGAGCATCGGCTGGGGACTCGCCCTGGTAGCGATATTCAGTTATTACCTGGCCGTCCGACAGGGCACAGGACCTTTCAGAGTGTTACTCGAGCATATGACAATTGTGGTGCTGGTAATCATCATTACCCACTTCGTAGGGAAATGGGTGGGTAAGTTTTGTTATTAAGGAAAGCCTGCGTTTTGTCCGCGTTGGAAAAAAGAAAAGCGCGCTGAATATAGAACCTTATTCCAGTAAAGAGCCATTCTCTTTCCATTCACTAGTCGATAATCATTAGATTCTTGGACCATGATTACTCCTTCACCACCCTGATAGGTAGGGGAATTTGGCCACTGGTACGATGACTGTGGCATTCGCGGTCCGTTCCCAAAATGCTAAATTGGATCAAAAGACAACTGGACAAGCTCGACAGCCCCACTCTGGACTGGGTTCAGGTTGAGGTGACGACACACTGCAACGGATTGTGCATCTACTGTCCTCACACCTTCATGCACAACGGTTGGACAAATAGACATATGCCCATAGAACTCTTCAATGAGTTTGTTCCCTTTCTGAAACACACGGACTTGGTCTATCTGCAGGGTTGGGGAGAACCCCTTCTTAACCCCCACTTTTTTGAGATGGTCCGAATATGCAAGGGTCAAGGGAAACGCGTTGGGTTTACCACAAACGGGATGCTTCTGACTGACGACACGATTAAAAGGTTGGTTGACCTGCAGCTGGACATTGTGGCAGTCAGCCTTGCCGGGACGACCGCTACGACCCACAACCAGATCAGGAAGGGGACCGACCTTGATCTGGTCATCTCTAATCTTGAACGATTGGGCACAATCAAGGCCGAGAAGAACTCTCAGGCCCCTGCCGTGCACCTTGCCTATCTCATGCTCCAGTCGAATTTCCATGAACTGAAAGAAATTCTCCCCCTTGCAAGAAGGGTGGAAGCAAAACAGGTGGTAGCGAGCAACTTGGCTTTGATTGTTGATCCAAACCTTGCAGATGAAGCCCTTTTCCATGACATAGAAGGTGTGGACGACTATCGGAACACATTGGATAAGATCAGGGAAAACGCATCCCGTGAAAACATCATCTTTGACTATCACGGCCCCAACCTTGACGCTGATTCTCTCCGCTGTCGTGAAAACGTTCAACGCGCATGTGTCATCACCGTGGAGGGCGAAGTCGTACCATGCGTTTTTACCAATCCAGCCCTTTCTTCACATCACATTTTCCAAGGCGAATCCCTTCCCCTGAGAAGCATGTCTTTTGGGAACATCCGCAATGAAAGCCTAACGCACATATGGAACAAGCAGGAATATGCCGCTTTCAGAGAACTCTTCGACCCTGAGACTACGAAGAAACCCGAGCGGATTCGGCAGGCAATGCCCCAGTGCTGTGTGAAGTGTTATAAGCGGCTTGGGATATAGCTATGATTGAATTGATTGTGACTCATGACGGGAAGCATTGGATTGCCAAAAACGACGACCTGCACGTGCAGGCGCCGACACTGGTGGAACTGGACAGTAAACTGAAAAGGCTACTGAAAGAGAAAGGCTACTTGAAAAGGGGTGAGAAGCTCGAAGTATTCATGGCCTGTGACAGATCCATCATTCCCCAGTGGATGCACCAGTATAGCCATCACTACTTTAACCGAATTGTAGAATTCAAAGGATAATGCAGCCGGCTGCGCTTCTGTCTTGCCGGGAATGAGTGATATTTGGCTACTTGGCTTCCGGCGGCATCATCCCATGGTGAAATAACCATGCGAGGAAAAATCCGATCGGCAACACTATGAATACGAGAATTGTTCCGTAAGCCGCAGCCAGCTTCCCCAGCCCTTCTTTGGCGAGTTCCCTGAAATCTGTGACAATACCAATGCTCGTGAATGTGAGCATGAAGAAGAACTTCCGCAAAGAGCCTTCGATTGGTTTCATTCCAAATTTGAGGCCTTCGAAAGGAATGATGTCGGCCAGCCCAAAACCCATCACCAGGAACCAAGCAATGAAATACCCGAGAACAAATTTGGGAAATCTGAACCATATCTCAGATTTGGGCACTTTTTCGCCCGGCCTCCTCTCTATGTACCAGACCCATACCACTGCCAGAACAAATGCCCACACCCCTATGAACATGTCGATCCAAATCTTGGTCATGATTGCCGAAGCCAATATCCATCCCTCGTCCCAGTGAATGCCTTCTGCAGCAACTTTGCTCCTGATGAGGTCATCAAGTATTGCTCCTGCTGCTGCATCAGCTCCGTCCGTTTTTACGGTCAATCCGAGGCTAGCCCCGGCAACGATTGGCTCATGTGACCAATATTTGGTGAGCACGCCCGGGAGAATTACCAGTTCTGAAAAAGCAAAGACAACAACCAGCGAAGATATCATAATAGGAACTATCGGCCTTGCTCTGATAGCTGCACCTGTGGCAATTGAGGCTGAAACCCCGCAAATTGAGATTGCGGAAGCCAGACAGGCAGACCATTCCTTGGAGAGTTTGAAGATCTTCCTGCTAACTGTATAGGCCAGCGGCCAGAAAAGCAGGTAGGCAGCGATTGTCGCACAGCAACCGGCAAGAAGCAGATCGATGGCAAAACCCGCGGCCTCAATCGCCTTCAACCCCAATTTGGTCCCAAGACAGACAATAGCGACTTTAATGAACCACTCTGGCTTTGCCGCTTCTTTGATGAAGCTTCTAAACCGCTTTGGAGTCAGATTTCCGATAAAGAGTCCTGCAAAGAGCGCTATTATGTAATACGCTCCACCTATAGAAAGGCCCCGCTCAATGCCATATTTTTTCCACTCCAATTCAGTTGCCGCAATATATGCATTCTGGCCAACGATGTAGAAAACCACTGTTAGCCAGAAGATGATACTCCACGCCACGAAGTACTTCTTCACGTTCCATTTCATGAACTTGGCGCCTGTGCAGGTAGCCACCGAGAAGATGACATAAGTTACTATGAGGGATGCTGCCGGACTCAGTAGCTCCTGATGAGAGGCTTTGAATGCCTTTGATATGTCTACCCACAGGGAGAACTTTACTATCCAGCCGGTTAAGTCAATACCACTTACCGCTGCTATGAAACCGAGCAGCACAAAGAAAAGGCCTATCCAGACTGCCCACCAGTCTTCTGTGCTAGACATGCCACTGTACCATCTTCTTTGTTGAGCCATTAGTGACCTCTCAGGAGAAATATGTTGACCAAGGTTGCCAACACAATCAGTGCTACCACGCCCGCTATCACAGACCACATGACCAGTTTTGTCTCAATTGACGTCCAGGGCTCCACGGCTTCACCATCAGGTGTGACGTCGTGACCAGCCCCCATGGGACTTGGCTTGTCCTTTACACGAACTTCTCCTGTTTCGGACTGCTGCTCTGTGGATTCAGATAGTTGCTCCTGGAGCTGTCTTCATCTCTCATTTTACGTGCCCTCCCAGTGACGGAGAACTCTCCTAATTCCTAGAATTCAGATATTTGTTTGGTGTTTAGAGGAGTGAAAAGACGTGTTGAAAGGCAACTGAAGGAATGGATGAAAGTCCACCTCATTGACATGGTATCCCCTTACACCCGTGGGTGGCAACTGTCAAGAAAATCCCTGATCCACCTGATATCATTATCAACACATAACGCAGACGGTGGATTTGGGAAATCTGTTTGCTGAGGCGGTCGGCCCGGGCTTTGCGGGTCTCTCAGGAAACATTTCAGACAAAGGAATTGATAAAACACGACATTTTCTATAATGTAACGGCACATTGTGAGAAAGCCATGCGAGGCATAGGGCGGTCTGTCTACCCTGTGCATCTTTATCTTGGAGGCTGTGCGGTGTCATTGAAGAACCCTGCAGTCCCGCTATAGCGGGACAGGGAATGTTCTGCCTTACGGCAGTGCTTCGCAGCGACCGTAAGGAAGTTGACCCTTTTTTGGATTCGCTCGCTAACCTTATATCCGCCTCTGGCGGGCCGCAGCCCCGCTGAACGGGATCTCCGCTAGGCTCCGACAAGCTACGGGGAATGCGCTCGCTGGTGCGGTTCAAGGAGAGCTCTGACTACCACATTGAAGACACCGTCTTTTG
>JAFDFO010000055.1 GCA_019309815.1 Deltaproteobacteria bacterium | reverse complement strand
GAGGTTGAATATCCCATTTGCCCCGCTGCCACGCCTTTCAAGTCTTCCCGTGAGACCTTTGTGACGGCTGTTTCGATCATCTGTGCCGCATTGCTCTCCCCGAGTGTCTCGAGCATAAGCTGTACCGCCAAAATTGCTGCTATTGGGTTAACGATATTTTTTCCTGCGTACTTGGGGGCGGACCCACTTATGGGTTCAAACATGGAAACCCCTTCCGGGTTGATATTGGCCCCTGCTGCCATCCCCATCCCGCCCTGAAGGATAGCCCCGAGATCAGTAATAATGTCACCGAACATGTTGTCTGTCACAATGACATCGAATACTTCAGGGTTTTTGATCATCCACATGCACAACGCATCTACGTGAGCATAGTCTGTTTCTATGCCTGGGTAGGCTGAGGCGACTTCGTTAAATGTGCGTTCCCAAAGATCCGAAGCATAGGTTAACACGTTGGTCTTACCGCACAGGGTCAGTTTCTTGCTCTTGTTTCGCCGCATGGTCAGTTCAAAAGCAAACCGAACACAGCGTTCCACACCCATCCTCGTGTTGACCGATTCCTGCGTGGCAACTTCGTGGGGCGTACCTCGCCTCAGAAACCCCCCGGCTCCGGCGTACAGGCCTTCGGTGTTCTCCCGAACCACAACGAAGTCAATATCTTCGGGTCCCTTGTCCTTTACGGGTATTTCCACCCCGGGAAAGAGTTTTACGGGGCGCAGATTAATGTACTGGTCCAACTCAAATCGAAGCCTTAATATGATTCCTTTTTCCAGAACGCCTGGCGGCACATCAGGGTGGCCTATTGCACCAAGATAGATGGCATCGTGCGTCTTGATCGACTCAAGCGTCTCGTCGGTAAGGATCTCGCCTGTCTTCTTGTAGTGCTCAGCACCCAAATCATATTGATGAACAGAAACCTGGAAATCGTGTTTGCGGGAAACCGCATCAACGACCTTCAGTCCCTCGGCGACCACTTCAGGTCCGGTTCCATCACCGGGAATAACGGCTATGTTGTATGTTCTGTCAGTCATGGGTTCAGGCATTCTTCATGTTTGCGAGCAGTGATAGCCTCCACAGTGTTATTAGTAAATCCGAATATCGAAGCACGAAATCCAAAACAAATTCAAAATCCGAATGTTCCAATGACAAAAACTATCGAGGCTAAGCCTATGTATATTCATGTGTTTCGGAAATTAAAGTTTTTGTCATTGCGGCTTGCGCCTTGAACACAGTACGTGCTTCGAATTTCGAATTTGCCTGTGTAACAGGTTTATGTATGCCTCTTGTTCAGCACATGCGCTATAAGCCCGCCGGCATCGATGAGCTCCTGCATGAACGGCGGTATCGGGCTCGCAAGGAACTGCCGTTGACTCGTGTGGTCTATGATTTCGCCCGTATCCTGGTTGACCGAAACCTGGTCTCCCGACTCGATTCCTTCGGAAACTCCAGGGGATTCGAAAATAGCAAGGCCCATGTTGAACGCATTTCTGAAGAATATGCGGGCAAAGCCTTCCGCTATCACACATGAAATGCCGGCCCCTTTAATGGCCATTGGGGCATGTTCCCGCGAGGAACCACAGCCGAAGTTCTTCCCTGCAACGATAATATCGCCAGGTTGAACCTTTTCAGAAAACGTGGCATCCAACCCTTCCATACAATGTCTGCCCAGCTCACCCATGTCTGTGGTCACCAGATGAATGGCAGGGATGATCACGTCCGTGTCGATATTATCGCCAAATTTCCAGACTTTACCGTCAATCTTCATGCTTCACTCATTCCCTGGACCAAGTTAGAAAAAATTTATCACGAAAGCACGAAAGAAAAAGAAAGACACGAAAGAAGAACCACAGAATGTCGCCTCATCTTGAGGCGACATTCTGTCACTTTCTATTTCGTGTTTTTATCGTTTTCGTGTTTTCGTGATTCATTTTGTCTTTTTCCCTTTCGTGCCTTCGTCTTTTTTTCGTGCTTTCGTGATAATCCTTTTTCTTTTCTTGTCACGAACAAGAGTCCAAGTGCCAAGGAGCTAAAGCTCGTCCGGGCTGCCAATCCGTCCCAGGACAGCCGATGCGGCTGCCACGGCAGGGTTGGCAAGATAAACCTCGCTTGAAGGATCTCCCATACGGCCCACGAAATTGCGGTTTGTCGTAGACACCGCTCGCTCTCCGGGACCCAGGATTCCCATAAAGCCCCCCAGGCAGGGGCCACACGTTGGCGGGCTGATAATACCCTTTGCCGACAGAAAGGTTTCCAGCAGACCCTCGTTCATGGCCTGGCGGTAAATCGTGGGCGTGGCAGGGACTATGATGAGACGTACATTGCCGTCCACCTTACGACCATTCAGGACGCTGGCCGCCAGGCGAAGGTCCTCAATACGCCCGTTCGTACAAGATCCTATCACCGCCTGGTCAATGGGAATCGTTCCCACATCCGAGATATCCTTTGTGTTCTCGGGAAGATAGGGGAAGGCTACCTGAGGTTCGATGTCACTGACGTCGTATGTCCTTACCTCTGCGTAAGCCGCGTCTGGGTCACTCGCATAACATTCAAACGAGCGTGTTGCCCGTGGCTGCACGTAGTCGCGGGTGGCTTTGTCAGGAGTAAAGATTCCGCTCTTGGCCCCTGCTTCAATGGCCATATTGGCCATGGTCATTCGATCGGACATGGGTAAGTCGTCTATTGCGCCCCCGGCAAATTCCATGGCCCTGTAGGTGGCGCCATCCACACCAATATCCCCGATCGTGAAAAGGATCAGGTCTTTACCCGTCACCCATTTCCCGAGCTGACCTTCGTATATGAACTTGATCGATTCCGGAACTTTGAACCAGACCTCTCCTGTAATCATGGCTGCTGCGATGTCCGTGCTCCCAACCCCTGTTGCAAAGGCGCCGAGGGCTCCATAGGTGCAGGTATGACTGTCCGCACCGATTACCACATCCCCGGGTAGTACAAGACCCTGTTCGGGGAGAAGGACATGCTCGATTCCCATTTCACCGAGTTCAAAGAAATGCTTTATGTCGTGTTTCTTGGCAAAGGTGCGCATGATCTGTACTTGAATAGCAGACCGTATGTCCTTGTTCGGCACAAAGTGGTCCGGCACCAGTGCAATTTTCCCTGCATCAAACACAGACCCCACGCCCGAATTTTCAAAGAGATCGATGGCAATAGGGGCGGTGATATCGTTGGCCAAGGCCAAATCGATCCGGACGTTTATGAGTTGACCGGGCACCACTGTGTCCTGGTCTGCATGGGCAGCCAGGATTTTTTCCGTAATTGTCTGGGACATATCTAAATCGGTTTCTCGACGGGGGTGTCTATGTTGTCACCTGCCGCTTCGCTCTGACGCTTCTTGCGAAGCCATAGCGTAGTGAAGGGGCCTGAAAGCACGTAGGACAGCATAATAAGGAAGCAGGAAATACCTGGTTCTGCTGCAATCACGATAAAACCCATTACGATGACAACCAGCATGTTGAATTTCATCTTGTTGGACAACTCTATATGCTTGAAGCTGTAATACTTGATCGTACTCACCATCAGACAGGACAAAACATAGATCATGATTAGGATCGTCACGTGTTTGGCGGTCCCTGTTCCTCCCAGACGGTTGTGAAGCAGCACCGTTGAAGCAATCATGAAGGCGGCTGCCGGAATCGGAAGTCCATTGAAAAAATTGCTGCGAATAAGGTGAACCTGGGCGTTGAAGCGAGCCAACCGCAGGGTGCCACAGGCAACAAAGATGAGCGCCGCCAACCAACCCAATCTCCCAAAGGGCTGAAGGGCCCACAGATATACCAGGATGCCGGGTGCCACGCCAAAGGATATGGCATCAGACAAGGAATCATACTGCAGACCGAATCTGCTGACCGTGCGCGTAATCCGGGCAATCTTGCCATCCAAACCGTCAAAGACGGCCGCCAGCATGATAGCGATGGCGCCCTCCAAGAACTCACCCTGGATGGCAGCTATAATGGCGTAGAAGCCACAAAACAGGTTTGCGGTGGTGAGAAGATTGGGCAGGACATAGATCCCGCGCTGCAATTGTCTTTTGCTTGGAAGTTTTTTGCTTTTCATGACAGATGCCCCAGAACCGATGACCCGGCCAAGACCTTGTCTCCTATAGACACGGCAGGGACAGTCTCCTGTGGAAGGTAGACTTCCAGGCGAGACCCAAAGCGGATTAAACCGAACCGCTCTCCGCGACCCAGGTGGTCCCCCTCCCGCACCCTGCAGACGATTCGCCTTGCAATCAGGCCTGCAATCTGGACTACCAGGAGCTTGCGACCCCCACTGATCTCCAGGCTCACGGCATTTCTTTCATTGTTTTTTGAAGCCTTATCCAGGTTCGCCGAAAAGAACTTGCCCGGATAATAGGTCACATTCGTGATCCTGCCCCTTTCAGGCATTCGGTTGACGTGCACGTTAAAGACCGACATGAAGATACTGATCTTAAGCATTTTTTCGTCAGCAAGGTCATCCGGCCGCGAGAGGCGCACCTCTATGACCTTACCGTCAGCCGGGGAGACCAGAACCCCCGGTTGCTCCGGAACAACCCGCTCCGGGTCCCTGAAGAAGAAAGACACGAAGGAGGTAACAGCCAAGAAGAAAAGGGCCAATGTGTACAGCCCCAAGACAGCAACGATAACTGCTACGAGAGCCGATCCGAGTATGAAGGGATACCCCTCACGTGCAATCGGAAAACCCCTCTGCCCAGGTGCTGTAGAACGGCAGGAATGGATCATTGAACCTCTTTACCCATTGCTACAAACTGCTGCTTCCAGCTTTCTCTTCACTTTGGGTCGTGCGATGTTCGACCAAGATGCGTTCTATTCTATCCCTGTTGGCAAGCTTCAGCTTTTGAATTCTCTTGCGTTCCACTGATTCATCGGTTGTGAGGTGAATTCGTTTATTGAATTCTTCCAACTGCTTTTCGTAGCCGCGATGTTGTTGCACACACCCTTTAAGGGTTTCGTCGCTCTCAATTAAGTGGGCAATCAGCTTCTCATCCCTTTCTTCCATAGATAATCCTCCCAGGGCCTGTAAGTTTGTACGAAGCGTTTTTAGTGCAAAAGATCTATTATAACTTAGCAGATTTGCTTGTCAAGTCTCTGACTTTCTTCGCTTGATTTTGGCGTCCGGCTTCCGAATATAGTGCGGTACCAGTTGATCAACGTCGGCAGTCTGACCATCCAGAATCTGTTGCATCCCAATGTAACCCACCACCGAGGCCCTGACCCTGTTCAGATAACCAGGGGCAAAGAAAGCGAGATCTCCAAGAATTTCTCTGATCAACTCTCCATATACAACCGTTCCATCACCTACAAAAAGACAGGGATCATGAACCTGCCTAAGCCACTGTGCAGGCTCTACCGCACAATCTTCGACCACCCTTTTCCACTTCATGTGACCAGTACACTCATACAGGGCTGTGTATATCTGTCCTTTGCGGGCATCCAAGACCGGGCAAATCAGGTGCGGAAACAAAGGAAACTGGTAGGCCAGAGCATCCAGCGTGGATACACCCGCGACGGGTTTCTTGGTCGCAACCCCCAGTCCCTTTGCCGTGCTGATCCCGATCCGGAGACCCGTAAAGCTCCCGGGCCCCGTTGTCACTGCGAATCCATCACAGTCTGCAATTGTATGATCAGTCATCCCCAGGGTGGCGTCGATAGCAGATACCAGTCGTTTGGCATGTGTCTGTTGACTCGTAACGGCTACCTCGGCCAGCACCGTATCACCATTCAATACGGCCACACACCCCGTCAGGGTAGATGTATCAACGGCAAGGATAATCATATCAGGATCTTGTCCCGGAACTTACTTGCAAAATTCACAGCAAACATGATCTCCGCGTCGGGTCGCAAAAATGTTAAATTCGAAGCACGAAATCCGAAATCCGAAACAAATTTAAAATCCGAATTACCAAATGTTCAAAACACCCTACTCTGGCCATGCCAGGTCGCCTCAGCCTATGCAACCATCCGTTTTGGTCATTTGAATTTCGGTCATTCGATATTGTTTCGGATTTCGATATTCGGATTTCGGATTTATAAGATCGTCTTTGTGGGCCCCCTGCGGTCTTGGAAATTATGTAAGTGGTTCATCATACGTAAGACTAGTGACCTTTTTTGCCCAAGACTTGCAGGATTGGCTCTGATGACGGGCTCTTAACGTGCCTTGCGGGTCCGTTTCCTGACGGACTTCTTTCTCAGTGCAATGACCTTGTGGACATCGGCCCGGAGCGCGGCCAATGCCTTCTCCTTGAGCCCCCCTACAGGAAGCACACGTCCACGCAAGGTGATCTCTCCGGTCATGGCCACGTCTCTGTTCACAGCCCGCTTGCTCAGTGTCGAAACCAGCGCGACAACCATGGTAACTCCCGCCGACGGCCCGTCCTTGGGGATCGCTCCGGTTGGCACGTGTATATGAATGTCAATGTCTTGGAAGGAATTGCGTCCTATTCCAAGAGCTTTTGCATTTGATCGGGCATAAGTCAATGCAGCCTTTGCAGACTCCTGCATGACCTCTCCCAGCTGACCGGTCAGGATCAGCTCACCCTTTCCCCTCATCGTGGAAACTTCCACATACAGAGTCTCTCCTCCGGCTTGGGTCCATGCCAGCCCTGTGGCCACACCAATTTCATGGGATTCCTGTTCCAATTCCGGAAGGTATTTTGGTACCCCAAGATAACGTTGGAGTTTGGCACTGGTGACGGTAAAGGGCCCCTTCTCGCCTTCTGCCACTTTCCGGGCCACCTTACGGCATATGGTGCCGATTTCCCGTTCCAAGTTTCTCAGTCCGGCCTCCAGGGTATATTGTGATATAATCTCACGCAGCACCTTGGAACCAATCCCAATGTGGTTTGAGGTGATACCATTTTCCTTAATCTGGCGGGGGATCAAAAACTGTCTGGCAATGGCAAGCTTCTCTTCTTCTGTGTATCCGGCAAGCTCCACAATCTCCATTCGATCTTTCAAGGCAGGGTGGATAGGATCGGCTAAATTGGCTGTGGTAATGAACATGACCTTCGACAGGTCAAAGGGGATGTTCAGGTAGTGGTCACTGAAGCTCACATTCTGTTCCGGATCAAGGACTTCCAGAAGGGCGGCGGATGGATCCCCTCGGAAATCCGCGCCTATCTTGTCCACCTCATCCATCATGAATACAGGATTGTTTGAGCCGCACTGCTTCAAGCCCTGAATGATCCTCCCTGGCATCGCCCCGATGTATGTTCGGCGATGTCCCCGGATCTCGGCCTCGTCCCGAATGCCACCCAAAGACATGCGGAAGAACCTGCGGTTCATGGCTCTGGCTATCGATCGCCCCAAAGACGTCTTTCCAACGCCGGGGGGCCCCACGAAGCAGAGTATTGGTCCCTTCATATGCTTGTTCAGTTTCCGTACACTCAAGTATTCAAGAATGCGGTCTTTTACCTTCTGCAGATCATAGTGGTCCTGATCCAGGACTCGCTGAGCTTTCTTGATATCGAGTACTTCTCTCGTCGATTTTTTCCACGGGACCTCAACCAGCCAGTCCAAATATGTACGAACAACAGAAGCTTCTGCCGCGTCGGGGTGCATCTGCTCGAGACGCTTCAGCTGCTTGAACGCCTCCCTTTCGCCGTCCTTTGACATCTTGGCGTTCTTGATCTTCCTTGTATACTCTGAGATCTCCTGAGCCTTTTCGTCAATGTCACCCAGCTCCTTGTGGATAGCTCGCACCTGCTCTCTGAGAAAGTACTCTCTCTGGGTCTTTGAAATTTCCTCTCTGGCATCTGACTGGATCTTCGCCTGCATGGTAGAGACTTCAAGCTCCTTGCCCAGGAGTTCATTGACCCGATGAAGCTTCTGAACAGGATCGTTCATCTCCAGAAGGTCTTGAGCCTGTTCGACCTTCATTTTGAGGTTTGAGGCCACTAAATCTGCCAACCGCCCCGGCTCCTCGATACCGCGCAAAATGGCGCTCACGTCACCTGTCAGTTCGCCTCTCAGGTCCAGAATCTTCTCCGTGTGATCACAGGCATTACGCATGAGTGCCTCAGTCTCAACGCCCTTCTTCTCCATTTCCTGTTCCGGAATCTGTTCAATCTTTACCTCGTAGAAGGGCCTGGTTTTGGTGTAATCTGCTATCTTGGCTTTGCCTAATCCCTGAACCAAGACTTTGACTCGGCCGTCGGGCAGTTTGAACATACGTGCGATCATGGCTACCGTGCCAACCCGATAAATCTCCTCAGGCGTGGGACTCTCAACCGTCGAGTCACTCTGGGTAGAAAGCAGGAGCAGGCGGTCTCTGGACATTGCCGCGTCCACCGCACGAATCGACTTATCTCTACCCACGAACAAGGGAAGGACCATGTACGTGAAGACAACAACATCACGCACCGGAAGCAGGGGAAGAACATCAGGTATCTCTACGCCCTCACCATCTTCCTGTATGATGTCAATCGAATCTATAGTGTCTGTTTGTGCCATATAGGTCTCTCCGTGTTTTTGTCGGTATTTGCAGGGCTAGTATTATAAGGCATGCTCTCCTGATGACAACAAAAATCTTGATTTCTGAACGCACTCCCTATACTTACCTCCTAAGCGCTTGTGATGTTTCGTTTTTGGTACCTAACCCATCCAGTTGAAAGGACCTCGACGTGTGGCCACTCGTAGTGAACTTTTGGGTCCTCTTGGTCGGCCTGGCCATCGGCAGTTTTCTGAACGTCTGCATATATCGCCTTCCCCGATCTCTCTCCCTGATCAGCCCCTCATCTATGTGCCCAGGTTGCAAGACCCCAATTCCCTTCTATGATAACGTTCCTATCTTAAGCTATTTCTGGCTTCGTGGGCGATGTCGGTTCTGTGGCGCTGGGTTCTCCTTGAGGTATCCTGTGGTTGAGCTTGTATCGGGCTTGTTTGCTGTTGCCGTCTTCGACCGCTACGGCTTTTCCTGGGAGAGCCTTTTTCTATACGGGCTGATTGGGGCACTGCTTGTGATCACTTTCATTGACATTGATCACCAGATCATCCCGGACGTCATTACCCTCCCGGGTATCGTCATCGGATTTCTGGCGTCCTTCCTGCTAGGTTACATTACGTACCAAGAGTCCTTGATTGGGATTATCCTGGGTGGTGGCCTGCTGCTCTCTGTTGCCTGGGGATACTACTTATTGACCAAGAGAGAGGGAATGGGTGGCGGTGACATCAAATTACTGGCTATGCTTGGTGCATTCCTGGGCTGGAAAGGGGTCATATTCACCATTCTTGCTGCGTCAGCCATCGGCACCCTGGTTGGTATAGCAGTGGCCCTTCGCACGGGTGGCGGGCGTAGGCTGGCGATCCCGTTCGGTCCCTTTATCAGTCTCGGTGCCATCCTCAACGTGTTTTTCGGCACGCAAATTATCGAATGGTACGTAGCCCTCATGAGGTGACACGCTTGAAGGCTCTAAGACTTGGCCTACGTGCCGAGATTCTACTTAGTCTGACCGTACTCCTGGTCGCTGCCATGGCGCTGACCAGCTTTGTGCTTTTGAGAATAACGGAGCAGGACCTGCTTCGATTCAAAACAGATGATGGCATGGCGGTCGTCCAAAAGATACAGGCGGCTGTCGAGGAGAGTAGAAAACACCCTGTTCCCCTTTCCCATAGACAGTTCAAAGAACGCCTGCAGGAAGGTATTTCCTGGATGGCCCACTCAGGTCTGTACGATGATATCGTTGTGTTCGGTAAGGACGGCACGGTGTGGGTTGGCGGAGAGCACCCGGAGGCGTATGGCGAGTTTGACAAGGGCCAAATTGACAATGTCTTCAAGTCAGGAGAGCCGAATACCAGAATCAACATGGAACGGACTCTTCTTACCGTTACCGCTCCTATCCTTGCCGAAGGAGAGTGTATTGCCGTAGCAAACGTCCCTGTTCGTATCGAAACTGTGACCGAGGGGTTAAGGAGGTCTCGCCTCCTCATATGGTTTTACATGGGCCTGAATGTGCTGGTTCTCGTTGTCTTCGGCAACTTTCTTCTGTCAAGGATCGTGATACGGCCCATCAAACGCATGGTCAAGATAGCCGATCATTTTGAAGACACCGATCTCTTTTCCATGCTGACCAGAAGTGACCGGAATGAGATAGCACATCTGACGGTGGCCCTCAATCGAATGCTCAAGAGAATTGCGGACCATAAGGAACGCCTGGAAGCCCATGTTAGTTCCCTGGAAAAGGCCAACCTGGAGCTCAAGGAAGCCAGGGAGGAAGTCTTGCGTTCGGAGAAACTCTCCTCTCTAGGCCGTCTCGCCGCGGGTGTAGCACACGAAGTCGGCAATCCAATCGGGGCTATCCTGGGCTATACGAATCTGCTGAAGGACCATGTGAGAGACAACGAGGAAGCCACGGATTACCTGAAGCGGATTGAGAAGGAGCTAACCAGAACTGATACTATCGTTCGTGAGCTGCTTGATTTCTCAAGGCCTTCCCCGCCCGAGCCTGTTCGAGTGGATGTCAATGACTTGATTACGGAAAGCACGGGTTTTCTTGGTCATCAGAAGTTAATGGAATCGATAGAAATTAAGACTGCCCTTGATCAAGGGCTGGGGATGGCGTGGGCCGATGCCGACCAACTTAAACAGGTATTTGTCAATCTCATGCTTAATGCAGGAGATGCCATGGAAGGAGAGGGGTCCCTGACTATTACTAGTAGACAAATTCCCCTCAGGCAGGAAGAAGTTGATTCAGACAAGCCATCAAGAGAACACATACAAATCTCTGTGGCTGATACTGGCAAGGGAATTGCTCCCTCAGAACTGAACAAGATCTTTGATCCGTTCTATACGACAAAACCTCCCGGTAAAGGAACCGGCTTAGGGCTTGCCATCAGCCTGCGCATCATTGAAAGCTTTAGTGGGAGTATTCACGTGGAAAGCATAGAGGGAGAGGGAAGTACCTTCACGATAGAACTTCCCATGTGGGAGCCGAGCCATGATACCAAATGAAATAACCATTGACCTGGGCGCGCTTCGGCACAATTTATCCGAGATCAAGCGATTGGCCGGGTCGCAGTCCAAGATTCTCGCTGTTGTAAAGTCAGATGCATACGGTCACGGCATGATACCGGTGGCAAAGACGCTCGAGTCTGCGGGCGTTGATTGCCTAGGCGTGTTTGAGCTGAAAGAGGGGTTGGATCTCAGAAAATCCGGCTGTGAGGTTCCGATCCTGGTCTTAATGGGAGTTGTATTGGATGAAGTTGAAGCTGCTGTTGAGTATAGGCTCATGCCGGCACTGTTTCAGCTGGAAATTGGGGAAGAGCTTTCCAGGATTTCTGCCGCACAGGGAAAGGTGACTCCTGTCCACGTCAAAGTGGATACCGGCATGACTCGCCTGGGAGTTTTGTATGAAAACCTGCCGGAGTTCTTGGAGCAACTTCTGCCTTTGGAGGGTATAGAAGTTACTGGAATCTTTTCTCATCTCGCCGTGGCCGATCAGCCGAATCAGGCCTATACAGACCAGCAAATCGAGAGGTTCCTGGAGGCTGTGGCAGCATGCAGAAGAATCACAGGTTCCTGTGGAGACGCTCACGTCGCCAACAGCGGCGCGCTTCTGGGTAGCGAAGGCCTGGAACTCGGTATGGTACGCCCGGGTATCCTCCTTTACGGCTCCCCGCCTGCAGAGGGTTGGGCGGCTGCAGCGACTTTCAAGCCGGTCATGAGTTTCAAGTCCGCGGTGGTTCAGGTCAGGACGGTTCCGGCCGGGACCTCTGTAAGCTATGGTTGCACCTATACGACGCAGGAAAGCCGCACTATTGCAACAATTCCTGTCGGCTATGACGATGGGTACAATCGGTTGCTTTCAAACAACGGGGAAATGCTTATCCATGGAAAGCGTGTGCCGATTGCGGGTCGTGTCTGCATGAATCTGACCATGGTAGATGTGACCGGCATTGCCGATGTGGCGGTTGGCGATGATGTTGTTTTACTGGGGACCCAGGGTAGCGAACAGATTACTGCCGAAGAGATTGCGACACGCATCAGGACGATCAGTTATGAAGTATACTGCTCCCTTGGGAAGAGCAATCGGCGCACTTATATCAACGCCTAGCTTGCCCCCTTTTTGCATTGACAACTTTCGGCCTAAGTGTTAGCAAACACAGACGAAATTGGACAATTGAGATTCTGTACCATATTTATGAAGAGACGACAATTCACAACAGGAGTCATATGATGCAAAGAGTATTGAGTTTCATCTTGGTTGTCTTATTTGTTTTTCTTGTGTTCTTACCTGCTCGAGCTGAAGAAGAAGGGGGTCGCGGGTATTTTGATCTGGGGGTCTTTGCCTACGAAGATGGTGACTACCAGAATGCCGAGAGTTATCTGAAGAAAGCCCTTGAACTCAACCCGGACAATCCCTACTACAATCACTACATGGGCAGGACTTATTTGAAGACCGAGGAATATAAAGGTGCGGAGCAGTATTTGAGCAGGGCATGGGAGCTCGATTCCGATATTTCCGGGCTAAAGTATGATCGGGCTATGTTGAATTACCAAACGTCCAAGTACTCTGTGGCCTCTGATCTCTTTACCGAAATCGTAAACGAAGACTCAACAAATGTGCTCGCCCAATATCATGCCGGTATTAGCCTCTTAAAACAAAAAAAGTACGACAAGGCGCTGGACCCTCTTCTCGCCGCTGCCCAGATGAGCCCTACCATTAAAGCAAATGGCTACTACTATGCCGGAGTCTGTTACTGGAAGATGGGGCAGGCTGACCAGGCTGTTGAGAAGTTTGAATATGTGAGAGATCATGCTGATTCAGAAATGCTCAAAGAAAACGCCCTGACGTGGCTTAGGACGATTGAAGAGGAAAAGAAGGTCCGTAAACCTTACAGCCTGTATTTGAAGGTGGGGTATGGGTATGACAGCAATGTGACCCTTGATCCTTTGGACGAGGATGTCTTTTCAGATGAAGGTGACTACTTCACTAAGGTACACTTCTCCGGCAAGTACAACGTCCTTAACAGGAAAGACTTCATACTGGGTGCCGGGTACAGCCACTATCAGTCATGGTACAATGAACTGGAGGAATATGACCTCATAGGAAGCCTTTTCAATGTGTACGCAAAATACCGCTTGCGTCCCTTTACACTGGGATTGAGCTATCTTCCGTCTTACTACTGGCTGGCTTCAGAGAGTTATTTGAGGCGCCACAAGGTAAAACCGGAAGTGATTTGGGAATGGAAGGACAGCCTTTCAACGGTACTCTCGTATAGTTACAGTGACAATGAATACTTCCTGGACGAGGGCCGGTCCGGAGACAGACATGAGGTTTATCTGGACGCCTACTACAGCATCTTGGACAAGATGGGCTATCTCTTTGGGGGGATAGGCTACGAGGGTAATGACGCATCCAGTCCTGACCAGGACTATGGCTGGCTGAGAACAAGAGCAGGCGTACTCTTTCACCTTCCATGGGAACTGGAATTGGATATAAGAGGAAGATATCAGAACAAGCAATACGATAACGTGGACAGTTTCTACGGGGTGAAACGGGAAGACAACAAGTACTACGGGGCCGTATCTCTTGCCCGTAAGCTTTTTTATCAATGGCTGGCCATAGCAGCTGAGTTCAACTACACGAAAAACAACTCCAATATCAGCGCCTATGAATACGACAAGTATGTGGGTGCTTTGTATTTGAGGGCACGATACTAAGGGGAGAACAAAGATGAGCGTACCGACAAAACGATTCATTTTCGCGTTATGGGCCATTCCGCTTCTTGTATTCGCTGCAAGTGCTTATGGCTTTGACGATACAGATTCCGGACCATTGGTCCCGGAGGGCCTCGTCATTGAAGATGCATTCAAGCCTGGCATCGGGTCGTCCGTGGGCAAGGTCGTAGCGGTGAGTGGGGAAGTACTTATCGTACATGAGGGTGTGTTGCGGGGCTACCGGGCCCAAAAAGATCTTCCACTTTTCAAGGGCGATACCATTATTACCCTCGAAAAAGGGCGGATAAAATTTGAGCTGAATGACGGGAGTGCCCTTACGTTGATCCCGGAAACAAAGTTGACGATAAGCCAAAGTGTCTACGACCCGGAAAACAAAGACCGCTCCTCATATATCGATGTGAGTGTGGGCAAGGTTCGCTCCGTGGTGACGAAACTCTCCGGTTACAAGCGTTCAGTGTTCAAGGTGCGAACCCCTACGGCTGTCTGCGGAGTGAGGGGCTCCGATTTCATTACCGATGCAATGGTAAATATCAGTGAGATTACGGCTTTGGAAGCTGACCTGGGCGTACTGAGCAGAGACTTCCTCCAGGAGCCTCCTCTGTTGATAACGGATTTCGAAAAAGCCATTGTAGAGAAAGGGAAGCGTCCTCGTAAGGAAAAGGTGTCTCGTGACAAAGCGGAACAGTTGAAAAAGGAATTTCTTTTCCCCGATGAGTTGGTTGAAGGGGGAAGAGAGGGAGAAGGTGTCGAAAAACCAGGCGAGAAGTTCGAAGAAGAGGGAGTTCTGGTTCCTGAATACGAGCTGGTGAAGCCGGGCCGACGGGAAAAGCCAAAAAGGGCTGCAGCAGGAGATATCCTTGATCGAGAGGGAGTCGCGGGTGAGGATGAAGAAGTTTCGGAGGTGAGAGAGTCGGCTGCTCAACTGATACTTGATGATGTCCTTAAACAAGACACGGTACTTCCACCGTTTCCCGGGACACCGCTGTCGCCATGAGTGTCTTATTCCGAATATGTATCTTGGATACTGTTTTTGCATCGTCTTAAAGAATAGCCACCCATTTTCAACGGAGGGCGTGAAATGAAACAAGGGATGAACGTTAGAAGATTAGGTCTCACGATACTGACATGCTTTGTGCTGCTCTTCCCGGCTTCAGCCGGGGCTGTCGGCTATTACGTGGACATACAAAACGGTACGGACGACGGAAGTCATGGGGGTTCCGCGGGAACCGGAGCATGGAAGACCCTGCACTATGCTGTAGGCCAGGTC
The DNA here is from genome assembly GCA_019309815.1 of Deltaproteobacteria bacterium. Taxonomy (GTDB): domain Bacteria; phylum Desulfobacterota; class Desulfobacteria; order Desulfobacterales. The sequence goes on along the minus strand of JAFDFO010000055.1, from coordinate 1,701 downwards.
AGTAGCGGAGATGTCCTGAACGTCGCGGCAGGGACTTACAACATAGCAAACGGGGAAAGTGATTCGGCTCTCACAATCACCGAGCCTTTTGTTACCATTGAGGGTGCCGCTGGAGGAACGAGCATTGTTAGGGGTTCTGGCAGCGCCTCCAGTTGGTCCACCGGCATAATAGTTGACGCCTCCGATGTGACTATCAGGAGGTTGACTGTGACTAACTTCGTTTCGAGTGATCTTGACGGCCAGGGCATACAGGTCGTATCAGGCCCCGGAAACATCATTGAAGGCTGCAGAGTGTACAACAATCTCGTCTGCGGAATTGAGGTGGTAAATTGCAGTCCTACAATAAAGAAGAATCTCATTTATGACAACAATGAAGGCATTTACGTTTATGGAGACGGAGCGATCGCGGCCCCCATTATTTCAAACAACCTCATCTATGAGACCAGCGACGACGCCATGGACCAAGGCATCCGCATGGAGACAGACTATATGGGCACCGTTTCTCCTGTTATTTACCACAACACTATAGATGGCCCCAGCCACTCCGGCGTGTGGATGGAGGCATTCGATGGTACTGCATCTCCTGACATAAAGTTCAATATCATTACTGACTTTGACAGCTACGGAATATGGAATAGTGACTCGTATGCAGGGACCCCGATCATAGCTTACAATGATGTATGGACCACCGGTACGGGGCCCAGTTATTTTAACTGTACAGCCGGTCCGGGCAGCATTTCCCAAAACCCTCTCTACGCCAGCTATGAACTCCAGTCTACTTCCCCGTGCATTGACGCCATTCCTTCGGGAGTGAGTGACCCGGTGGGCGACGATATTGACGGCAACGCCCGGCCGCAAGGCGATGGCTATGATATGGGTGCCTATGAATCTGCGGTTTCAATATCCGAGGTGATTCCGATTCCGCCCGGAACTGAGGTGCCCGACTACATAATGGTGTCCTTCACAGTGCAGCCGGACAATCCTTCCTGCCCCATCGTGTTTGGCGATGACATGGGAGGGGCTTATGACCCGGAGGACTTTAGAATAGGCGGCTACGACGCCACCCTGGCTGGTGGCAGCTATAGAGAATGTGACGGCGGTCTGGTGATTCAGCCCGGAAACGCCTACTGGATACTTGCAAGGGATGGTCTTAAGGCGACCGTTAACGGGATCCCGGCGAGCCTCAACGACACGGAAGTTCCGCTCCTTTACAGTGCGGCCACTGGCAACGGATGGGGTCAGATAGGCTGTCCTAATGCTGCAAACTACCTTTGGGAGGATGTCGAAGTCGTACAGTACGGCGCAGGCGGCGCTATCGTGAACGGTCCCACGTGTATATTTGACCTGCCCAGCGATAATCCCATGATTGATAGGAGGTTGTGGCGGTGGAACGGCGGGTCCTACCTTGACAACACCACGGTCGTGGTCCAGGGTGAGGGCTACTGGGTGAGGGCGAGGACGTCAAACGTCTCTCTCATTTTCCGGCAAAGCCTGCAGCTTGCCCAGGTCTCGAATACGGCCATTATGTTTGCCGACCTTTGGAGTGGGACCAAACGCTGGGCAAAGCAATGGGTTTTTGGTCCACAGTCAGCCATTGCCGATTCCGGGGATACCCCGCCCATGCCGATGGAAGCTATTACTGCTCCTGTTTCGGAAGAGGGAGGCGGTGGCGGCTGCTTGATTAATACGACGGCCCGGGGG
>JAFDFO010000054.1 GCA_019309815.1 Deltaproteobacteria bacterium | reverse complement strand
GCCAACTTTGGAGTTCACCCCAAAAAGTGGACACGGAGTTAAGTTAAATTGAACCTTTGTTCGAACCGATCTGGGGGCATTCCTCCCAGGGCCGAATGGATCCGTTGACGATTGTAGAACATTTCAATGAATTTGAATATACTGCGCCTAGCTTCATTGTATGATTGATAGTGTTGGTCCCGAACCAATTCAGTTTTCAAGGTCGCAAAGAAACTCTCGGTTATGGCGTTGTCGTAGCAGTTGCCAGTGCTACTCATACTTTGGATATATTGGTTTGATCCTAACAGCTCTTTGAAAGAAAGACTGCAGTATTGACTGCCGCGATCCGAGTGTACGACCAGCCCCGGTTGGGGTCGGCGGTGCGTACAGGCCTGCGTGAACGCATCAATGATTAAATTGTCGCTGATGCGACGGTGCATGGACCAGCCAACAATGCGCCGCGAGCAGACATCGAGAAAGACGGCCAGATACAGCCAGCCCTGATCGGTCCGGATATAAGTAATATCCGATGTCCAGAGCTGATTGGGCGCGGCAGCGGTAAAATTACGCTTGACCAGGTTCTCAACAACGGGCCGATTATGCCCGGAAAAGGTGGTAACCTTAAAACGTCGCCTCCGTTTGGAGCGGATACCGTTGATGCGCATCAACCGTGCCACCCGCTTGTGATTGCACCGGTGGCCATGCTCACGCAAGGCTATGGTCATCCGCGGGCTGCCATAAGTTTGGCCGCTTTGTTGGTGAAGTTGGTAAATTTGCTCTAAAAGCTGCTCATTGGCCTGATCGCGCTTGCTCCTACCGCGACGCACGAAATTGTAAAATCCGTTGCGAGACACCGTTAACATGCGGCACATCTCCTCGACTCCAAATTGGCAGCGGTGCTCGGCTATGAACCCGAATATCGTTCCGGATCCTTTGAGAAGATGGCCACTGCTTTTTTTAAAATGTCACGTTCGCGTTTGACACGCTCCAGTTCCCGACGCAAGGCATGCAGTTCTTGTTCCGGGGGCTTGAGCCGCCCTTTACCAGGAAACGCATACTCGGGATCGTCGGTGAACTCACGCACCCAACGGGCAATAACGCTCTTACCGGTGCCCAATTTACGTTCAACTTCGGAGGCGCTGCAGCCCTCTTCGAGGACTAAACGCACAGCCTCCTCTTTAAAAACGCTGTCGTATGTCCGACGTCTACGATAGGTCCCCATAAACACACCTCCTTGCTAATTATAAACTTAGCTTTTCGGTGTGTCCACTAAATGGGGTAAGATCACCGCGCCGTCTTGTCGCGCCATAGCTTTAGCGACGGCGGAAGCCTTGGCGGAGGCGGGCCGGGGGGGGCACCGGTCACTTCAAGGAACCAGTCGATAAAACAATCTGTGGCCAAGAAGCCAGCCATTGACGATTGAAGATTGAAAGATTGAAGATTGAAAAAACAAAACACTGAGTACTATCAACTCGTAACTCGCAACCCGTAACCCGCAACTAACAGCACGTAAGGTAACTGTTCAACCCAACGACAAGAAACTTGCGTAACCACCCTTAAGACATGGCAAGAGAAATGAATCACATATCCGTGCTCTCCCTTAACCTGCGCTTTGGTCTTGCTGACGACGGGCCTAACGGATGGGATCATCGCAAACAAAGCGTGGTGAGGCTTTTCAGAGAGAATAAGCCGGATTTCATTGCCACGCAGGAGGCCAATGATTTCCAGGTCGATTTCTTGGGCCAAAATCTACCCGAATACATGTATATAGGGAAACGGCACCCCGCCCCAAAATTCTGGCAGGATAATATCTTGCTTTATCGCAAAACGATCGTTTGCGAGGATAGTGTCCACTTTTTCCTGAGTGAAACACCTCATACCCCCAGCCGCTCTTTCAGCAGCAGCTTCCCAAGACAGGCTACACTTGGGTTGTTTAAGGTAAACGGCCGGCGTTTGATATGTATTAATACGCATTTTGATTTTGAGAACCCCGCCCAAATGGGTGCTGCGCGCGTGATCAAAGAACAACTTGGCTCATACAGTGATGAGATCCCGATAATTCTTATGGGCGATTTCAACGCCACACCTGAAAGCCCCTGCTATCAATGGCTGACCGGACAGGAGATCGATGGAAAGGTCGGCCTATGTTTCAGTGAAACCTTCAAGCCTCCCTACCCCGGCACGCTCCATCGATTTACGGGCAAGCCGGCTGGCGGCTACATTGACTGGATCCTGTTTAGGGGGCCTCTTCGCCTCGGACGATGCAACGTGTTGCAGGAGCCAATAGAACAAGTCCACCCATCAGACCATTTTCCTGTAGTAGCGGACTTCGAGTTTTAATAAGAACGGTTAAAGGAGAGATGCAATGCTTACGAACGTGCAATTGGAGAAATACGCGGATGTCCTTCTCTGGGGTCTCACAACTGCAAGGACCGGGAGGTTCCGCAGGAACGACATTGTCTTGATTCGAGGCGACCTTGGTGCTGTCAAGCTGGTCCAGCGCCTACAGGCGAAGATCCTGGATATGGGAATGCATCCCGTTGTGCGTCTTGGCCTGACATCGGAAATGGAGAAGACTTTCTACGAAAAGGCAAACCACAAACAACTCATCTTTGAGGCGCCCGGCACAAAGAAACTCCACGAAAATATCAATGGGAGTCTGTATCTTTTTGCACCCGAATCCTTGACCCATCTCAGCAGCGTAGATCCAAAAAAGATCGCAAAAGCAGCTGTCGCAAGGAAACCGCTTCGAGATCTTCTTCGTAAACGAGAAGAAAAAGGGGTTTTTGGCTGGACGCTTTGCATGCTCCCCACCCCAGAGCTGGCAAAACACGCCAGGCTTTCCATGAGACAATACACAAATCAAGTCATCAAAGCCTGCTACCTTGACCAGGATGATCCGGTTCAAGCCTGGAAGAGCATTTACAGAAACGCCATGGCTGTTAAGAAATGGATAAACAGCATGGACGTGGAGTATTATCATATCGAATCAAGATCGATCGATTTGAGAATCACCCCTGGCAAAAAGAGAAGGTGGCTCGGTATCTCCGGCCACAATATTCCGAGCTTTGAACTGTTTGTTTCACCGGATTGGAGGGGAACTGAAGGAGTCTATTTTGCCAACCAGCCTTCGTTCCGAAATGGAAATCGTGTGGAAGGCGTGCGACTGGAGTTCAAAAAAGGGAAGGCGATCAAGGTCAAAGCACGGAAAGGTGAAGACTTTGCCATTAAGCAACTTTCTATGGACAAGGGCGCCAAACAGATCGGGGAGTTTTCTTTGACCGACAAACGATTCTCTAAGATTGACAAGTTCATGGCGAACACGCTTTTTGACGAAAACCACGGGGGTCGCTACGGAAACTGCCATATCGCCTTGGGGGCGTCATATTCGGACACATACGATGGTGATCCGTCTAAGTTGACAGAGAAGAAGAAGAAAGAAGTAGGATTGAATGATTCAGCACTTCACTGGGACCTGGTGAACACCGAAAAAAAGACTGTAACTGCCCATCTGACTTCGGGCAAAAGAGTGATAGTATACGATGATGGAATGTTTAAATGCTAGACTGACGGTGTTGCAGAAAGCCGTGTTGGCCATCTTGTGCATCCTTTTCACAGGTTGTGCCAGCCACAAACATCACTGGCAGTCACCCTACCAAGAGCTCTCTTCCCTTGAAGAAGGCGACATCCTTCACCTTAGAACCGGAATCAAGGTAACCGAGCCCCAACTAGTAAGTGCCATAGAGGGAGCCAGGATTATTTACGTGTCGGAAACCCACGACAATGTCTACAGCCACAAGGTACAGATGGATATCCTCAAGGCACTTGCAGAACGCTATCCGCAGAAAATAGCAGTTGCCATGGAAATGCTCAAAAGGTCCTCGCAGGAGGCCGCTGATCAATGGATATCAGGGGAATTAGACGAAAAAGATTTCCTGAAGGTGTGGGTACACGACTGGAGTGACAACTTCGAATACTACAGATCCATCTTGCGGTACATGCGGGCGCACAGCATACCCCTTATAGCAATTCGGGCCTCCGACGACTGGATGGAAAAGATAAAGAACGCGGAGTCCCCGGACCAAATTGAAGAAAAGCTGCCTGACATGGATCTGGAAGACCCATACCACCAGGCTTTCGTTAAAGCCATTTTTGACGACCATCCAATGGGCGGAATGGATTTTGAGACTTTTTACAAAGCCCAGGTGTTATGGGATGAATCCATGGCCCAAAGCATCGCGGAATATCTTGACAGCAAAGACGGCCGTGACAAAAAAATACTGGTCCTTGCCGGCACTCACCATATTCAATACGGTTTTGGGATCCCTCGTCGGGTCTTTCGTCGACTTCCGCTACCCTACACCATTATTCTTCCAACGACAGTTCGCATTCCTCCCGAGAAGAGGGACAGGTTAATGGATATCACCATGCCGGATATCCCTTTTCAGCCGGGTGATTTTGCCTGGATTGTCAGCTACGAGGATCTCAGACAACAGAAGGTGCATCTGGGCGTCATCATCCAGGATAGTGACGAAGGGGTGAAGCTTCTCGGAACGCTGGACAACTCAACTGCTCAGGAAGCTGGATTGCTGAAAAATGATGTCCTGGTGGCATTGGACGGCGAGCCCGTTGAGACAAAATTTGATCTTACCTATCTGATCAGCCTGAAAAAACCTGGCGAAAAAGGGAAGATAGGGGTGCTCCGAGACGGTGAGTCTCTGGTCTTTGACGTGACATATCAGGCAAAGGACTTGCTGGAAACGGCGGGCTCGTCAACTCCACCGTAGGCGGAGTGCGGAAGTCAACATATTGGAATGTTGGAATAATGGACAAAAAACTCGGCGCAGGGCTAAAGGCAAGAGGCTTTCTCCCGTGTGCCTTACGCCGTAAGCCTTACGCCAGTTCATTTCAAGCCATTACTCCCTTATGCTGCTTATGTTAAAATCTTGTTTTAGAAATCTCTGGCCATTGTTCGTGCTGGCTCTTCTGCTGGCCGGGTGCAATAAAGAGTCTCGGCCAGGTGAACCCTTTGACCCTCATATTACGGGCTTGGAACTCGTCGAGTGGATAAGCGGTGATGCTGCCATGAAGGCCATCAACAAACTCCACGGGATGCCCGTCGATGTGGTCGCCGGCTTCATAGCACATTACAAAGGGCCACATGAAAAAGCTACCATATGGGTGTCTGAAGCCGCGTCAAAAGAACTTGCCGAAGAGCAAATCGCGATCATGATCCAGAAGATGAAAGACAACACAAGATCCCCGTTCAGTCATTATCGCGATTTGTATGTCAGGGGTTTGAAGGTTATTGCGTTTGATGGCATGAGGCAGGCCCACTACGTCTTCAGGGACAACAAATGGGTGTATTGGATCAGTGCGGACGAAAAACGGATAGACAAGATTGTACAGCACGTGTACGGAGACGGATAGATAATCACCCGGCTTACGCCTACGTGACTTAGCCCCGAGACACCATCCTTTCAACCTCATGCACCAATTTGGTGACGATCTCGCTTGCTTTTCCCTGCAAAAAGATGTCTGTGAGGCTTTCCGTGAGTACGGTGGGCATCAGGTTGATTTCTACTATTTTTGCTTTTGCCATCTTAGCAGTGTAGGGGATTGTGCTTGCAGGGGTCACCTCAGCCGAAGTCCCCACAACCAGCAGTACGTGGCAGGAAGATACCAGCGCGTATGCCTCCGGCAGGGCTCCTGAAGGAATTGGCTCCCCGAAGAAAATCACGTTTGGTTTAAGGATCGTTCCACAGGCGCATCTTGGCGTTAGCCCTTCTTCAATCTCTTCCGCTCCAAGGCGCTGATCGCACGCGAGACAAACAAGAGTCTTGCAGTTTCCGTGGAACTCGATGACATCTGTAGCCCCGGCTGCCTGGTGCAGGTCGTCTATGTTCTGGGTGATGATGTTATGAAGCTTACCCATCTTCTGGAGTCGCGCGAGCCCTTTGTGAGCAGGATTCGGCTGTGCCTTCTTCATCACCGCAGACATCTCATGGAGCATAGTCCACACTTTTTCCGGATCGGTCCGAAAAGCCTGAATCGTTCCGTACTCCATTGGGTCGAAGCGTTCCCATAGGCCACCGGCACTGCGAAAATCCGGTATTCCGGACTCCACTGAAATACCAGCTCCCGTCAGTGCAACGGTTTTCCGAGCTTGACAGATGATCTCCGCAGCTTTTTTGATTTCCTCCTGCACTATCTACCTCACAATGTTTTCCGAACACCTTACCAAATCCCGGCCGCCTTGCCAAATGTTCAAGACGTATTTTTTGCTTCGTCGCCTCTTCGACGATCTCCGGGCTGAGCTGCTCCACCACCTACTCGAACATTTGGAGTCTGCTAGAACAAATGTAGGGGCGGGGTTTATCCCCGCCCAGGATTTGCGGGCGGGGATAAACCCCGCCCCTACATGAATACATTCGACTTTTGAGCTCATGTCGCAAGCAAGCTGAATGTAGCTCATTTTCCGTCCTCTTCATTGGATAACTTCTTGCAAACCCTTCTTGGGTTCCATTACAGTAGGTCTATAGATCACATTTTTCACTTCATGGGAGAAGGAATCGAATATGAACGCTCTGAACAACTTTTTTCAGGAATGTCTGTTACATGCATTGATAGCGGCAAAGAAGGCTGGTGAAGCAATCCTTTCCGTCTACCAGGAGGAAATCGATGTTAGGTACAAAGATGACAAGACACCTCTCACGCTTGCAGACGAAAAGGCCCACTCCATTGTATTGCATCAACTGTCCGTTGGATCCTTGAAAGAAATGCCCGTGCTCAGTGAAGAGGGAAAACATACCTCGTATGACGAGAGAAAAAGCTGGGAATACTTCTGGCTTGTCGATCCTTTAGACGGAACCAAGGAGTTTATCCATCGCAGAGGAGAATTCACCGTTAACATAGCGTTGATCGATAAAAATAGACCTGTGCTGGGAGTTGTTCTCGTTCCTGCCAGCAGGTCCCTCTATTTTGCTGCAGAAGGACTTGGCTCTTACAAGCTGGAAAACGCCGAGGTAGTCTCGCAATTTCTCAACGACTACGAAAAGTCGTCAGAAGAGGACAGCCCTGTCGATCGGATTGTTGGTCTTGCAAAGAAACTGCCGCTTGATCACTCCCCTGACAGATCAGAGAGAAAGATAACAGTCGTCGGCAGTCGCTCACATGCCTCAAATGCTCTTACAAGTTTCGTTCAGGCAGCTGAACAGGAGTATGGAGATGTTGAATTTGTTCCTGCGGGGAGCGCCCTGAAGTTCGGCCTGGTAGCGGAAGGAACAGCACACGTGTATCCACGACTCGGTCCGACCATGGAATGGGACACAGGGGCCGGGCAGTGTGTGGTCGAACAAAGTGGAGGAGCAGTAATAGACTTAACCCGCGGAACCCCACTCGGCTATAATAAGCAAGAGCTCCTCAATCCTCACTTCCTTTGTACTGGAAAGCACTCCGGGGACCTCGGAAACCTGTTAGGGGTGTTATGAACGACACTGGGCAGGCCGGTGTCTTCGACACCTGATCCGGAATTTCGAGATGGCTTCTATATGGAGATGTGAGTAATCCCGCTTCCTACGGCCCGTAGAAGCGGGTAATTGCGCGCACAATATCTTGAGGCGTGGACACAACGGTAATCACCGTAAGGCCTGTTAGGTTCCGAACTTCTTCTTGAATGGACTGCTCAGTGGGATCTGCCATGGCAATGGTCAATACTCCTTGCTGGAGATTGAGCGGCATAATTTGCCATTGTCTTGCAATCTTGACAGGTACCAACTCGCGCAGTTGGGGGTCAATTGTCTGGCTACTCAGGTCCATGAACGGGGCGTTGTACTGAATTGCCAAGGCAATGCCAATCATTTTATAGGTGGCATAACCCAGATCCACCATGATTTCGCCCAGCTTCTTGTCCCTCTGCTGCCCCTGACTTTCCAGGGCTTCATCAAGTTGAACCTGGTCAACAAAACCCTGCTCTAGCAGAATATCCCCAATTCTCTTTTCGGGCCGCTGTTTCTGTTCTGCCAGGCTTTGCCCCAACTGTTCGCCACTGATGACCTTCTTCTTGAGCAGGATTTGGCCAACCTGTTCATCCTGAAGCTGCTTTTGCTGCTCGATCGCACGTTCGACCATCTCGGGAGTCGCCATCCCCTGTTCGGCCAGGATCTCTCCCAGTCGTTTGACCGAAACCACATCGCGAATCGCTGATATGGGGACATAAATGCGTTCGATATCTTCGAGTCCTGTGGGAACCAAGAACAGCCCGATACGAGCCCCAGAATAACTTTGGGTCACGCCATGCATAACCTTGCCGTCTAAAAAGCGGACGGTCACAAGTCTAGCCGTGGAAGGAAAGGCCACTTTGCCTTTTGGCATGGCCGCACTGCGGAGAAAGGAAACCGTTTTAACACTCTCGAACCCTATCTCCCTCGTGGGCGGCTCGTCACCCTCCTCACTGGACTGGAGAAAGAACGTCGGCAACTTAGGATTGAAGCTGGCAATCGTTCCTCCAAGCTCAGTACCGTCCAGGAACGCTACAACCACCTCATTTGGAACACCGCCGGCCGGTGATCCAGCTGCCCCTCCTGTGGGTGGATTCATTATGCTACGATTCCTCTCCGCGTATGCGATGCAATCCGGGTACCGTGGATTCTGTGGATTCTATTGTTCTTATAGCACACACAGGTGCTGTCTACAATAGGCTCGAACTCCCTTTTTTAGGGAGATGACAATCATCAGAGGTCGCTTGTTGACTGAATGACAATAGGAAAACGCGGATTTTGGTGTCAAGGGAAAAAGCTCCCCCTGATCCACCGTCTGTCAAGTTTGCCGGAGATTCGCGGCGGTGGGTGCGCCAACGTACTAAGGTACTTCAAGTGCCCACCAACAAAGAAGATCCGGTGAAATCGGCAGACCCGAAGGGTCAAAAAAAAGAAGGAAAGAATAGCCTAACAACTAACTCGGCAAGGTGACAGATTTCGACGGCCCTGCTCTGAGATAACCCGTTGCAATGGTATTGATTATTGTTGGTCCTTCGTTTTTTTGGCGGTGGATTTGGGATTCTACTCTCCCCCTTACTTGCCCCGTTGCAGCAGCCTTTCGGCCTCGGCCAGTTCGGCCTTGGTATTCACGCCAATCACCTCAGTCGAACTATCTATTTCCAGCATCACAGCCAATCGGCCCATTCGGTAAGCCTGTTCTACCACATCCGTCAGATAAAACTCTCCTTGTGCGTTATCGTTCTTCAAATCTGCCAAGGCACTCTCCAAGAATGGCATGTGGATACAGTAGGTACCCGTGTTCACAACACCAACCCTCTTTTCCGATTCGCTTGCATCGGCCTCTTCTACGATGCGCATCAACTTTCCTTGTCCGTCTATGATGATTCTCCCGTATCCAGAGGGCTTGGCAAGCCTCGTGATCAAGAGCGTCAGATCGCTCTCCCGGACTTTGTGGGCGTCAACCAAACGGCGCACAGTGCTTGCTTTGATGAGCGGCGTATCTCCACACAGGACGACAACGTCGCGAATGCGAGGTTGAATCAGGGGCATGGCACACAGTACGGCATGGCCGGTGCCCAACTGTTCCTTTTGCACTGCAAAGCCAAGCGTTGGGTAAGGGGCCAGAACCTTGCGCACAGCTTCCGCCTGATGGCCAATCACCACGACAACATCGTCAACAACAGCGAGGGCGGCCTGGACCACATATCGAATCATCGGTACCCCGGCTATCTCGTGGAGCACCTTCGCGCGATCCGACCGCATGCGAGTCCCCTCCCCCGCGGCAAGTATGACGGCAGCAACATCTTGCATGAACCAATCCTGCCAAAAAACAAGGGGCAAGTCAATTGACTTGCCCCCTAAAAAACAACCTATTTATACTTGAAAGAAATAAGTGAGCGCCTATGTCATCCCTGCCACCTTCAGTCTGGCGATTGCGCGCTGCAGTGCAACCTGAGCACGTCTAAAATCAATGTCTTCTTTTTTGCTGGTTTCAGCCAAACGGTCTTCTGCCCGCTTCATGGCCGCTTTGGCCCGCTCCACGTCAATCTCTTGTCGTTGCTCGGCAGATTCGGCCAGAATTGTTACCGTATCCTGCATCACTTCCGCAAAGCCGCCGTTCACAAAGACGACCCGTTCACTTCCGCCCTGTTCCTGGTATCTGATCATGCCTGTTCGGAGGGTCGTCAGGAAGGTCGTGTGCCCGGGCAGGACACCAAATTCTCCGTATGCGCCCGGTGCGACCACCATCTTAGCCACATCGCTGACGACCGCGTTGTCAGGAGTCACGACTTCTAGCTTGAGTTCACCTGCCATAATGTCACCTAATCCTTATCTCTATTCAATCGCTGCCAACTTTTCAGCCTTCTCCAGGACCTCTTCGATGCCGCCGACCATATAGAAGGCCTGCTCGGGAAGCTCATCGTAGTCCCCGTCGCAGATCCCCTTGAAGCCCTTGACGGTATCTTCGACCTTGCAATATT
>JAFDFO010000231.1 GCA_019309815.1 Deltaproteobacteria bacterium | reverse complement strand
ATATTCCTTCAAAAGTTCTTTGATCATAAGGAAGTTCCCGAGAGACTTGGACATCTTCTCCTGGTCGATTCTGAGAAAGCCATTGTGAATCCACATATTCACAAATGCTGAGTCAAAGGCCCCCTTTGATTGAGCAATCTCGTTTTCATGATGAGGAAAAATCAGGTCCTTGCCACCCCCGTGGATGTCAAAATGATGACCCAGGTAATGCGTGCTCATTGCTGTGCATTCAATATGCCAGCCGGGCCGCCCCTTTCCCCAGGGACTGTCCCACATGGGTTCCCCGGGCTTAGCGCTTTTCCAAAGCACAAAATCGAACGGATTGCGCTTTCTTTCATCCACCTCCACGCGTGCACCTGCTTCCATCTCCTCCAGCCGGCGCCCGGAGAGTTTCCCATAGTCTTTGAATGTATCCACAGCGTAGAACACATCGCCTCCGGCTTCGTATGCATGGCCGCGCGAAATAAGACGTTCAACGACTCCTATGATATCGCCGATATGATCGGTCGCCCTTGGCTCTATAGTCGCTCGCCCCACCTTCAGGGCGTCCATATCCTCATGGAATTCCTGAATGTATCTTTCGGAGAGCTCCTGGGTAGAGACCCCCCGTTCGTTTGCACGGTTGATGATCTTGTCATCCACGTCCGTGAAATTGCGAACGTATGTGACCTCGTAGCCTAGGACCTTGAGATAGCGGACAATGACGTCGAAAACCACCATTGAGCGAGCGTGGCCTATGTGGCATGCATCGTAGACCGTGGGTCCACACACATAGATGCCCACTTTGCCAGGCGTTATTGGCTGAAATGGTTCCTTTTGCTTCTTCAGTGTGTTGTAAATCTTGAGATCTGTCATTTGGGGGTTTTCACATTGCCGCAATGGCCTCTCCCTTGCCAATAGCCCCAAGTCCTTCCATGGTTGTTGCCTTGATGTTGACATCTCCGGGTTCCACTTCTAAGACGCCGGCAATATTGGCCTGGATGGCAGAGCGATGTTCATCTAATCTGGGAGCCTCCGCTAATACGGTTGCATCCACGTTGTTGACGTAGAATCCCTTGGCACGCACGAGTTGAAACGTTTGAGAAAGAAGCTCCATGCTGGAAATACCCTCGAAAGCTGGATCAGTATCTGGAAAATGCTGCCCGATATCTCCCAGCCCCCCGGCACCCATCAGGGCATCGCATACGGCATGGAGTAAAACATCTGCATCAGAATGTCCCGAAAGGCCCTTATCAAAGGGGATGACAACACCCCCAATGACCAATTTAGGCCCTGAAATCAGTCTGTGCACATCGTATCCGGAACCCACCCGCATGCGTATTGCCACCTTCGTCTTATTATTGTCTCCCAAAGATAACCCGCACTTTTTCCAATGGCGGGGCGTTCCGAAAGACCACTTACAAAACCCGAATATCGAATATCGAATATCGAATATCGAAACAAATTCTAAATCCAAATGACCGAAACACTTCACAAACCTTTTAGAACATTTGAGATTCGGATTTGCGGCTTGCGCCTTGAGAACAGTACGTGCTTCGAACTTAATATCTTAACAACTCGAAAACGATGATATAGTCCTACCGACCCGCATAATTCACTTCTGACTCATGATACCAGATATTATTTTACACCGACCGAAAGACCAAATTTATATATCAGCATCTCTAAGTTCCTGTCAAAACAAATAAAATGATATTGAGCGTCTCTCAGATCCGTGTTAATGGTGCAAATCACAAGGAGTCTGTATGAAACCTGTTGCACTAATTGTCCGCGACGGATGGGGTTACCGGACAGAGCCTGACGGAAACGCCGTCTTGGCAGCAAATACGCCGAACGTGGATTCGTATCTTAGCGATTATCCCTGGGTGTTGATCGAGGCGTCAGGAGAGCCTGTAGGTTTACCGCACGGCTACCAGGGATCGAGCGAAGTCGGCCATCTGAACATGGGTGCAGGTCGGATTGTGATTCAAGAGCTGAAGCGAATCAATGACGGCATGGTCGATGGGTCATTCTTCGAAGCCCGGCATTTCAAGGCTTTGGTGCAGAACTGCAAGACACACAACTCTCGGCTTCATCTGATGGGTCTCTTGCAAGACGAAGGCGTTCACGCCCATTGTGATCAGATGTTCAAGATTATGCGCGCGCTTCGGGGGCAAGGTGTTGGAGAAATCATTGTACACGTCTTCACGGATGGACGTGATACGCCACCCCGCTCCGCCCTCCACTACATCGATGAGTTGAATGACGTCATGAAGCAACTAGGCAACTGCCGTATCGGTACCCTCATGGGACGATATTACAGCATGGACCGTTCTAAGAACTGGGACCTCACCAGCCTTGCCTTTGAATGCATCGTAAGCGGGAGAGGCCCAAAAGCCGAGAGGGCCGAGCTTGCAGTGCAGGAAGCATACGCAAACGATAAAACACCTGATGGTGTGGACATGTTTGACGAGTACATCCCCCCACATGTGATTGGGGACTATGATGGGGTCAGAGATGGCGATTCCGTTCTGCACACCAATTTCCGGCAGGACCGGGCCATCCAGCTTTCCATGGCCTTTGTCGAGGACAAGTATCCGGGAAAGCGGTCTCGTCGGCCGGATTGCCTCTACGTCGGCCTCACGCGTTACTATAACGACTTCCCTCGGTTCATCCTTGGGGCCATAGATGCTGGTGCCGGAATGAAGAATCTCCTCGGAGAGGTCATCAGCAAAAAAGGCCTCAAGCAGCTGCGTCTGGCTGGGACACAGAAATATCGGCATGTGACGAGCTTCTTTAACGGCAAATCCACGAAGCCGTATCCGGGTGAGGACGACATTGAAATAAAGAGCCAGTTTGACCCGGCCACATTTGCTTCCCACCCTGAGATGAACGCCTTTGATGTGCGCGACAGATTTCTTGAAATCGTCAAGGGAGGCTGTGACTATGCCTTTGTCCTCATTAATTTCGCCAACTGCGACATGGTGGGGCATACCGGCGACATGACTGCTGCGATCAAAGCGGTAGAAGTGGTAGACGAATGTGTTGGGGATTGCGTCAGGCGTCTCCTTGAGTTGGGTGGGGAGATCCTGGTTACCGCCGACCATGGAAACGCGGAAGAAATGATCGAACCGACAACGGGTCGCGTAAAAACCAGCCATTCCCGCAACCCGGTAGAGCTAATATACATCAGCGAGCAGGCCAAAGGGAAAACGCTGAAATCAGGTGGTAAGCTGGCCGATATGGCCCCCACCATCCTGAAGCTCATGGACATCGATATCCCACCCGAGATGACGGCCACTCAGTTGATCGAGGGGTGAGGCTATGGAAAAGGACAAGTGGAACATAGGTCAACTGCTGGGAGTATCCGGAGGCTATTGGAAGGCTTGCACCTTACATGCCGGCGTTCAGCTAGGGGTCTTCACAGTGATAGGTGACGGAGCTGTGGGTGCAGATGGGATTGCACAAAGGTTGGGAGCCGATGTACGGGGTATGAACGCCCTTCTCAATGCCTTGTCCGCTATGGGGCTCTTGACTAAACAGCAGGACCGGTTCATGAACACCCCGGAGAGCAAATCCCTCCTTGTCAAGGACGCCCCGGACTATATCGGTCACATCATATTACATCACCACCATTTAGTGCATGCCTGGGCTGAGCTCCCCGTAGCCGTTGAAAAAGGTCAGCCCGTAAGGCAGCGATCTTCCTTTCGTCAAGATGAGGAAAGGGAGAGTTTCCTTATGGGTATGTTCAACCTTGCTATGAACGCAGCCCCCGGTGTGGCAGAAGACATCGATCTTGGGGGTCGACGTCACCTGCTCGATTTGGGCGGTGGGCCTGGAACCTACGCCATCCACTTTTGTCTGGCCAATCCTGAACTTCGAGCAACCGTCTATGATCTTTCTAGCACCGAGCCTTTTGCCCTCCGGACCATTGAGCGCTTCGACCTTTTGGACAGGATTAGCTTTGTGCCCGGCAACTACATAGAGCAGGAAATCAAGGGCTCCTATGACGTCGCATGGCTCTCTCAAATTCTGCACGGCGAAGGATCTGATGACTGTGAAAAGATGATCCGAAAGACAGTTTCAGTCCTTGAATCGGGTGGACTGATTCTGGTTCATGATTTCATTCTCAATGAAAACTTTGATGGCCCACTCTTTCCTGCACTGTTTTCCCTCAACATGCTGATTAACACCCCGGAGGGCCAATCTTACTCCCAGGGTCAGATTTCATCCATGTTGGCAGATGCCGGCGTGAAGGAAATCCGGAGGCTCTCTTTTCAGGGCCCGAATGACTCAGGTATTGTCGCCGGTGTGGTGTAAGCGATCACACTAGAAGCTATCTCGAAAACTCATTTAAAACTGGTTCTTCTCCAATTTAGTTGGAGAAGAGGGTTCGAGGAATCAAGGGGTCAAGGATTCAAGTGTCTGTTTTTGAACCATTTTATCAATGCGTTAAGCATCCTTTCCCCTTAACTGTAATACCTGACCGTATCGATCTTGTTTTAAGAATTTTCCAGTTATCCTGTAAATGTCTAAACATAGTTCGTATGACTTTCACCAGATTTTCAAATCTTTGTAATTCTT
>JAFDFO010000230.1 GCA_019309815.1 Deltaproteobacteria bacterium | reverse complement strand
TGCAGTCCCACTCCGACTTCTTCATCCTCTGCACCCAGGACGTCCTAAGATAGGAGGCCAGGGTGTCGTAAGGATCACGAACCAGGTAGAGGAAGCGGGCGTTCGGATAAAGCTCGAGGAGAAAACGTGATATTTCTACAGCGTTTGCTCGAACTTCTTTTATGCCCCAACGTGGCCTTCCCTGAGACACTGAGGGCTGGGCATAAAGATGGTAGAAAAACAGGCGCATACCTTCTTCCAGCCTTTCGGATTCCGGCGACAGGTTGGCCGTCCACGTCATGTGTAGTTGAGAGCTTAGAATCTGGCGGCTGACACCCTCACGTGACGAGAAGTACGGATGGCCAATGCGATAAGATTTGAGGATGTGGTTAAGTGCCTTATTCTCACCCCAGATAAGGACACCGGGCGTTGCATTGAGTACCCTTTGAAGGAGGGTACTTCCTGAGCGAGGGGACGCAGCAAAGACAAAAATGGGCTCCTCAGCTTTAGTCGCCATGGAGGCTTCCATCTTCCGGCGAAACTCCACTTTCCTCGGCTCAGATGGATCCGGCACGAAGAGCTCCCATTCCTTATCCAGGCCATGATGTTTGATATAACTCTTGACCACATTGTGTGCATTTTCTGTTTGCGAGTGTTTTTTGATCACAGATGTATTTGAATCGTGCAAGCGGCGCTGGTAGTGAATCTCGTCAATATGATGAAACCTGCATACGTCACTCAATCTGAGAAACATGTCATAGTCCACAGCGTTTTCATATTCTTCGTTAAATCCGCTGGTTCTGGCCCAACACTTCTTGCGGAACACTCGAAAGCTGTGAACGATCATATTAAGAAGCAGTTTTTCTCGTGAAAAAACCGGCCAGTTGTATGCCGGACCGAGCAAACCTCCATCTTTGTCTATCCACTCAGGAGCTGTGTAGACACACCCCACGTCAGGATGTTTATCCAGATAGGCCACACAACGTTCCAAAGCGTTCGGAAGCAGGCGATCGTCTGCATCCAACTGCCCAATATACACTCCTCGGCACATCCTGACAGCGATGTTTGATGCTTTTCCGATCCCTCCGTGAGGAATTGTGACCCATCTCACCCGAGGGTCATCTTTGAAATGCTCATCCAGCACTGAGACAGTATTATCAGTTGAGCCGTCATCGCAGATGCAGACTTCCAGATCAGTATAAGTCTGGTTGAGAGCGCTTTCCACGGCTTCTTTTATGAAACGCCCTGCATTATGTGCAGGCATATAGATTGAAACCTTGGGCCGCTGGAATTGAACGCCGGGTCGGTAAACCCGGTAGTGCAAGGGAACCTTGTCCTCCACCATTTTTTTGCGCTTCAGAGACTCTTCCCGTCTTGATCCTGAGAAGGGATGATCCTGATGAAGTGCCAGAGCGTTTGGAACTGGGATGATGTACAGGCCAAGTTCTTCAAGCCGAAAGCCCATTTCCGTATCTTCACCTCCCCAGCCCACGAAGTCTTCGTCAAAGAGACCCGCGGACAGTAGATGAACCTTGGGGGCAGCCGCGCTTCCGCAAACAAAGAAGCGGAAAGGATGTGCCTCCCGTTTCAGGTTGTCGTTCTTTTCGTAGTAGCGGAGACGCCAGTCCTTGGTTGGTTCATCAGACTGGGAGGGGTTAAAAACATCATTGTTCGCGGCTGTATCGGGGAGATTGAGGGCTACGTTAATGTCTTTGAGAATATCATCGCTGCTCAGGCTATCCGCATTCACAAATCTTCGAAGGCCGCACAGAACCACTGCGTCGGTCACATGAAACCAGGTCATATATTTCTTCAGCAGATCGGGGGCCGGGATGATGTCACAATCCATGAAGATAATATAATCGTTTTTTGCCTTCCTGATGGCTTTATTGCGTATGGCTGAAAGACGAAAACCCTGGTCCTCCTGACGCACCATAGAGATGTCAAGGGTGTTCGTATACTGGTCCACGACTTCCTCAACGCCATCGGAGCTTCCGTCATCAGCTACGATGATTTCAAAAAGGTCGCTGGGATACGTCTGATGTGTCAGAGCGGCAAGCGTCCGATCCAGATACAGCTTTCGATTGTATACGGGGATGATAAAGCTTGCCTTCTTATAGAAATCTATCCCTGCGCGCCTGGCCTTCTCTACTTCCTCTTCGAGGTGAGAGTAGTCGTTACCGAGTCCTTTGAGGGGTGGCAGGTCAAAGGGGATCTCTACCTTGGGCTGGGCCGGAGAGTGTTTCTCTTTCTCAATTTTGTGAGACTGCTCCCATGCTTCTATTCGGGCCTTTACCTGATCAAAATGCCGTTCGGCTGGGGGGTGCCCGTGATGCAGACCGAACATTCGGAGACTGGCCTTTATTCGATTGGCCGCTTTCCATGTTTTGGAAGTGAGGACGGCTGAAGTGACCGTCTGAAGCTCCTTAGTCCACTGCAGCAGGCTTTCCGCATCTGCATGTTTCTTTTTGACCTGGTCTTTGACAGCGGAAATCCTCTTCTGCTGTTCCTCCACCATCGTGTCTCTGTACTTGCTCTCCCTTCGGGTACGGTCAAGCCTTATATTGGAATCGTCCAAATGTCTTTCAAGACTGGACAACTTCCTCAAGCCGACCGGCTTCTGAGTCCTGGAGAAGGGTTTCAACGGGACCGGTGGCGTCCAACTGCTGAAGCAGCTTGGCAAGGTCTTCATTTTCTCTTCGGACGGAATCGGCAACAAGGATCCCGAGACCGAAGAACATGGGAAGGATAATAAGCTCCAATGACAACTCCGAAGTATCCAGAAAATCGTCCACGGCCGTTAGAACGCCATTTCTGACGTTGTGTTCGTAAATCGAATGATTGCGGTGGGGGTAGAGGCTGCCCACGTCCGCAAGCTCGGGCGATCCGGATTTTAGCCCTCGATTTTCCCAAGCGTGGCGAAAAGCCGGCGGGATATTTTCGGGGTGGGCATACACATCCCGCCTGCCGTAGGGCCAACCCATATGGTGGACAAACACAACAGGGAAACAGCGCCCTTGTTTGGAGGTCATCTTCTCTATAAGCTTTAGCTCGTGGAAAACGGTATACCAGTTGTGGTCTCCGTCAAGGAGCACGATGTCGGGACATGGAAGAAGAGGGAGGGCATTGAGACTCAGGGATCTGTGTAACGTAAGGGATTCCGTGGACTGGGACAGAAAGGCTTCAGCCCCGGGGTCGGGGTATGGGTCGACAATGTGGAGTTCTGCATCGTGCTCTCCCGCGAATAGAAGAAGCTTGTTTCCAAGGTCTACGTTGCCGAGCCCGATCTGAACGATCACCCTGGGATTCATTTGGGATAGGATAGGTTGAAAAACAGCATTCCAGTATCTATGCATAGCTTGTCCTCCCAAATGTGACGATAGCTTGTCAGTATCATAATCGTGGGAAATATGACAGCGTCAAAGAGATGTAGAAATCGAATCCTGCTTTGATCTCAGATCTGCTGACAAATGTAGAGGCTGCAGATTACAAAAAGCAGTGAGATTCAGCCGACTTGTGGTCAGGCAGTCTTGACGTGCGGTTCGTTAAAACCTGTTGAGGGAAGTGTCTGGCTATGTTATCAAGCGGTAGCTTCGGAAAAAGGCCACCCATGCTGATGTTCGTCCGTTTGTGTTGAACGCGGCTATCCGGGGTTGCTCAGAGAAAGGCGTTGGTTTGTGATGATCAGAACTGCCATCGTACAGTTCGACGTTCGCCGAGGTGATGTTGCGTGGAATGTCGAGACAGTGAAGCGGCGGATTGCTGCAGTGGCGGAGCACGGTACACAGCTCGTGGTGTTGCCGGAGATGTGGTCCACGGGTTTTGCGAATAAGCGTCTTAAGGAGCTATCCAAGACAACACCGGGAATTCTTGAAGACTTGTCCTCCGTGGCCAAAAAGCTTCGTCTGACAATCATTGGGTCAATGCCGGAAAAAGTAAGAGGCAGGGTGTACAATACGGCGTACGTGGTAGACAGGGACGGGTCTGTTGCAGGGACGTACAGGAAAGTTCACCTATTTTCGTTGACCGGGGAACATCGGCATTTCAAGGCGGGCCGGAAAGCGGTAATCTCAAAGACCTCTCTTGGCCGCATAGGTCTGATGATATGCTATGACCTCAGATTCCCTGAGCTGTGCAGGTCCCTTGCGTTGGATGGAGCCAGAATGGTCGTTGTCATGGCCCAGTGGCCGGCTGAACGCGTTGCCCACTGGGACATCCTGCTCAAAGCCCGGGCTGTTGAGAATCAACTCTTTGTGTTTGGTGCAAATCGATGTGGAAGCGACCCGGACGTCGCTTATGCGGGCCATTCGCGCATCATATCTCCGTACGGCGAGGTCATGGCTCGGGCAGGAAAACAGTCAGCCACCATTTCAGCCACGATAGATTTGCGAGCGCTGCAACAGACCAGGAAACACATTCCATGCCTGAAAGAGCGGGTACCTGAAGCCTATGGGTAAAAAAATAATAGAACGTGCAGAATTGAAGAAAACAGTTCAGACCTTGAAAAACGCAGGGAAGAAAATTGTCTTCACTAACGGCTGCTTCGATCTGCTTCATCTCGGCCACGTGCGGTATTTGGAAGCGGCCAGGGCGGAGGGTGATGTCCTTGTGGTTGGGGTCAATTCCGACCGTTCTGTGCATGAGATCAAGGGGCCAAGCCGTCCGGTGGTGCCTGATGATGAACGCGCGGAGGTCTTGGCCGCGCTGGCATGCGTCGACTTCATCACCCTCTTCGATGAGCCCAATCCGTTGGAGACGATCCGTGCCTTGCTGCCCGATGTCCTGGTCAAGGGATCAGATTGGGCAGAGGATGCTATCGTAGGGAAAGAGGTTGTGGAGGAACATGGTGGACGCGTGGTTCGGGTTCCGCTCACCGAGGGTGCTTCCACCACAACGATCATAGAGAAGATCCTGGCCAATTATGGGAAATGACTATCTCTCACAGGCTTTATTTTCTTTCGTGTTTTCATTTTCTTTTCGTGTTTTCGTGATAATTTTTTTGTGTTTACCTCCTTGTTGGACGCGGTTCGCAGCATGAAGCACATATTCCAAAAAGAAGTTGAGATCTTGCATCACGTAGAAGTGAGACCGGGCTATTTTCGAATGGGCCTGGCCTTTCCTGAGCTTGCACAGATTGCCCGGCCCGGTCAGTTCGTTATGGTAAAGGTCCCCGGCCAGGAGTCTCCGCTCCTGCGTCGCCCCTTTTCTGTCCACAATCGCCTTACGGACGGAAATCAGGTCAGCGGGTTTGAACTCTTATACAAAGTTGTAGGAGAGGGAACTTCGGCCATGTCTGAAATGGTAGCCGGAGACGCTATAGACATACTGGGCCCTCTTGGAAACGGCTTCTCCAATGCAGAGGACACGCAGAATGTATTCATAGTGGCAGGGGGGATAGGAGTTGCTTCACTTTACTACCTTGTGCTTGACCTTGCAGAGAAAGGGGTGGTTAAACCCACTGTTTTCCTGGGTGGGTGCTCTGTAAATGATATTCTCTGCAAAGAAGATCTTGAGGCGTTAGGCGCCGAAGTGCGTATTACAACGGAAGACTGCAGTCTGGGTGAAGAGGGTTTCGTCACGCTGCTGGTCGAAAAGGCCCTGGAGTCTGATAAAAAGCCGGACATGATCTATGCGTGCGGGCCCCAGGCCATGCTTAAGAAACTCAGTGCTATAGCCGCGAGCTTCAATGTGCCGTGCCAGATCTCATTGGAAACCGTGATGGCATGCGGCTTTGGGGTCTGCCTGGGGTGTGCCGTGGAAAAAGCTGACAGTGGAGGGGGCTATCTTCATACTTGCACAGACGGGCCGGTGTTTGATTCGCGAAAAGTTATGATTGAGAGCTGATAAGGTTTGAGTGAATAATTAGCAATATTTCGTGCTTTCAGTCTTTCTTTGCGGCTGCGCCTTGAGAACAGTACGTGTTTTGCGGCATGCGCCTTATGAAGAGGCGTGATTATCTTTTGTTTTTTTCAGTGGTGAGCTGTCGGATGTCCTCCGAAGAGGAAAAGTATGCAAAAAGACTACAAACCTGGTTTTGTTGAACTCAAATGGCACAAGATCTGGGACCAAAACCGATTGTTTCAGGTGAAAGAAGACCCGGGTAAGGAGAAATACTACTTGCTCGAGATGTTTCCGTATCCCTCGGGCAACATCCATATGGGACATGTACGCAACTACGCCATTGGAGACGTGGTGGCGCGATACAAGAGGATGCGAGGTTTCAACGTCCTTCACCCCATGGGGTGGGATGCCTTTGGCATGCCGGCAGAAAATGCGGCTATTGCTCACAA
>JAFDFO010000229.1 GCA_019309815.1 Deltaproteobacteria bacterium | reverse complement strand
AAGAGCAGGTGGAAGAAACCACGCCTCGACCTTTCCCTGGCTTGTGTTTAGCCACAGTTCCTCTATGTTCGGGGGTACTCCTGAAGGTTTTTCAATCTGATAGCGGGGAAACAATAACTGCCGCTGAAATAAGTAAAGGAGAAAACAATAGGCGGAGTATATTACTATAACAGTCAACGCAATCCGAACCACGGCATGCACTGTAGTACCTCGTTTGTCTTTCGCCTTCTTCATTTAAACTGGTAGTGTTTCTTAACGTCCCTGCCAATATTCCAGGTACACGACATCCCCTTGGGGAATGTAACAAGATCGCCTTTCTCCATGTTTACAGGCTCTTCCCCGTCGGGCGTCACGATGACATCACCCTCCAGGAAATAGCAGGTCTCCTGAGCATCATAACTCCAGGGGAATTCTGACACCTCTTTGGTCCAGATAGGCCAGTCTGATACGCCAAGCTCTTCCAGACGCTTTTCGTTTGGATTCCTTTCAATCTTAATCTTGCTCACTTGTCCTCCTCTGTCTTGCAGATCTTCATATTTTCCCTTATAGCATACCGCAACATGGTCCGGGGCATCTTCTTGTAATATCTTTTCAGGAATCCCTCTTCGGTTTGCAGATCACGCTTGCCCACCTCGCGGAGCATCCAGCCTACCGCCTTGTGAATCAAGTCTTCTGCATCAGATAGCAGCATCTTGGAGATCTTGAGGGTCTCGGCGAACTCATGACGGTTCACAAAATAGGACGTAGCCATGATGGCGATTCGTCTTTCCCATAATACCGGCGACTGTGCCAGTCCGTATAGGGGTTCCTTACTTCTGTTTACCAGGAAATGGCCGACAATATGTCCAGCTGACGTATCAACCAGATCCCAGTTATTCACAAACCTGGTGTGCTTCAGGTACAATTTGTAAATTCTTCTTTTCACAGACTCATTGCCCTTGGCATAAGCCTGCACAAGGACAAAGAGGGAAAATAGCCTTTCCTCATGGACCGAGGATTTGAGTAACTGCCGTACGTCTGGGAGGGGGATGTCCTGGTACGCTTTTGCGAGCTTCCTGAGATCCGGGACCTTTATTCCCAGGAAAATGTCACCCTCACCATACTCCCCGGGACCCGTCTTGAAGTATCTTTGTGAGGCTTGGGCCCTTTCCTTGTTTCCCAGTTTCTTAAGTTCTGTTCGGATTTCGTTTATGGCCATAAGCAGACACCCTCAGTATGCAATGCAGAAACTACGAGCATTGGCCCCGATTCTATTTCCGTTTCGCTTCCATCTCTTTCGCTTTGATCACTTCTTCAAATTCATTGGCAATGACGAAAGTCGGAATCATCCGTTTTATCCTTTTCCGGCCGAAGGTCATTGCTGTGAGAAAGAGGAATAGTTCAACCAGCAAAATGACAAAGATGATAGATTTGAAGTATTCCCAAGTTGGATTTGTATGTTTCTCCAATGTAAGACCTAAGTGGTTTCTATTCTTCTGACAGTTCGGACTCTGATTCCAATCCGTCTTCCACTACAGGTTCCGGTTCTGTTTCCTTCACTCTACGGTGTACATATTGAGATTTTTCATCCACGTAAGGATATGATCTCAAATACTCCGACAAAGTCGGATCATCCATTGAATCTATGTACGACTGCCACCTGATTGCCTCCTGATAGGTTCGCCAAATCCTTTCAGGCTGAGTATACGGATCTTCCTCTGTTTTATGCACTTTAACAAAATGTTCCTGTGCATCCGTTTCAGGATTAGATTCTCCGGCAGCTAACGCCTGAAGCTGGTTTCCGTAATGCGTCAAGGCTTTGATGGTATCTGCTTGCAGGAGGCTTGGATCGCACTGAAATGGGAATTCTTCTTCAACAGGCTCTTCCCCTGTTGTCGCGATTAGCTCTCTAAATGTTTCTAAATCGAGTCCGGTTGGCGAACCAAGAATTACCTTTGCAATAGAGTATTTTTGAAACCTTTGATCAAGGATATTCAAAGCCATTTCCCGATCTTCTCCGTTATCAGCAGGAAAGGCTTCATCAAAAGCACTGACGACAGAAGTTTTGCTGCTGGAACGGAAGGACATCAGCAGGACGAACAACAAAAGCCCCATCAGAAGGCCAACCCCTTCTCCGAGACGCGGCACTAACACCAGGTTCATGAAGGCTATCAATAGTGTTGCAGGCACAGCAAAGGAAATGATCAAGACCGGATGGGCGATCAAGGTTCCACGAACCTCACCCCGTCTGTAATCGGACTCAAGTTGGTCCAAACGGCTGGTAATTTCTTGCTTATTTTCAAGAGGAGCAGGTATCATGTTGTCACGCTCATTGGTATGTGTCTGAGAATATGTAATGCTAAACGCTTGGGCGCGTATCTGTCAAGGGAGGCAGCAGGTTATCCTGGCTGGTTCCGTCAGGTTTTCACCTTGACAAGCGAGCGACCCGAAGGATAACAAACTCTTTCATCAGCATCAATTCCCAGTACGTCCCATGTGGAGGAGATTCATCATGACTTCCAAGAGTAAAAGGCGTGGGCGATATCCGCTGCACATCCAGATTGCGACCCTCTTCATCATCCTGATTACACTGGTGGGCGTGATTCTCGGTTGGTACAACTTCCGCAAGAACAAACAGCTTCTCCTGTCGACTTCTCAAGAACTGATCGACTGGATTACCCGCGAAGTCAGGGCCGACTTCAGGGGCACCTACGCCCCTGTCGTCAGCACCGTTGACCTGATTTCCGTGGCAGGAATCATGCAGGTGGGCACCCTGGAGGAGCGTCTGAAAGCGCTTCCGGTTTTTCGAGAGGCGTTGAATCGTCAGCCTGAGTTGTCGGCCATCTACATTGGTTACGGCACCGGAGACTTTTTCATCCTCCGCCCCTTGAAGTCCCCTTTGATGCGCGAGTTCTATGATTCTCCAGAGGGCGCCATGTTTGTTGCCATCGAAAGCGGTTTTGACAGCACAGGCACCCGGTCCGGGCTCCGGATATACTTGGACGGCGAACTCAGGGAGCTTGAACGACGTAACGAGGGGGAGAGCGAATTCGATCCGCGGGAAAGGCCGTGGTACAAGCGCGCCATGGAAAGCAGCCAATTTGTTACCTCGGCACCATACCTGTACTATACCATTCAGAAAGTGGGCGTCACCGTGGCGCGGAGGTCACCGGACAAGGCGAGTGTCGTTGCCGCTGATATTACGCTGCAGCAGTTGTCTAACACTTTGAAGGGCAACAAGTTATGGCCGTCGTCCGAAATCGTCATGGTCAGTGGGAACGGCAAGGTACTTGCGTACGGGAAAGCGGAGCGGCTGGTAAAGGATATCGATGAGAAAGACAAGGCGGAGATGGCAGGTATCGATGACCTAGGAAGTCCGGTGCTATCGGAAATGGCCCGTGTGACCGGGTTAAAGACGGGTCAGTTCAGCTTTCGTTACGACGAGCGGCAATGGGTAGGGGCCATCCGTAAGGCCATAAAGATAGCGGACACGCAGATCTATCTGGCCATGGCTACACCGGAGGATGAACTCCTATCGGAGGCTGTGGCCATCATACACAAGTCCGGGCTGATCACAATTGCCATCATTATTATCGCCATACCGATTACTTGGCTGGTTGCCAGGCGAATCTCTATCCCTCTGCGTCGTCTGGCCGGCGAGACCGACGTGATTCGCAACTTTGATTTCAGCGAACCGATCCATACAACCTCGTTTGTAAAGGAGATTGACGACCTGGCCGTCTCCATGGATGTCATGAAGGGCACAATCAGCCGCTTTCTGATTCTGATTACGTCTCTTGCCGGCGAACAGGACTTTGATCGCCTGCTGGGTCGTGTTACCGAAGAAACCATGCAGGCCAGTGAAGCGGATGCGGCCTTCGTGTATCTGGTAAGCGACGACGAGGTCGAGCTTCGGCCGGGCTGTATTCGCACAGTCGAGTTGGGCGCTAAGACCAAGACGTCGGCATTGCCAACATTTCGGCTGGATACGAACGAGGTCAGCAACGCAGTGGTGGAGGTGGTGCGTGAAGACAAGACTGCTGTATTTACGCTTGAGCGAGACGAAGGGGACCAGTTTGCCGCCGTCTTCGATGCTTTGGCCTCGCCACTGATCCGTGTAATAGGGCTGCCGCTGCACAATCGGCAGGGTGAGGTTACCGGGTGCCTTTGCTTGCTGTTCGTAGCAAAAGAGGACACAGAGGAAGCCGAGTTGGGGCGGGAACACATCGCCTTCGTGGAAGCAATTTCCGGTTTTGCGGCTGTCTCCATGGAAACCCACCAACTCCTGAAGATGCAGAAAGCCATGCTGGAGTCATTCATCAAGCTCATCGCCGGGGCTATCGATGCCAAGTCGCCCTATACGGGGGCGCACTGCCAGCGCGTTCCGCATCTCACCAAGATGCTGGCCCGTGCGGCCTGCGAAAGCCAGGCGGCTCCCTTTAAGGACTTTGACCTCAGCGAAGAGGAGTGGGAGGCCCTGCACATCGCCGGCTGGTTGCACGACTGCGGCAAGGTCACGACGCCTGAATACGTTGTGGACAAAGCTACCAAGCTGGAGACCATCTATGACCGTATTCACGAGGTGCGTATGCGCTTCGAGGTGCTCAAGCGCGACGCAGGGCTCCGCTATTGGCAGGCGGTGGGCGACGGCGGGGATCGTGATGCCCTTGGTCAGCAACTGGAAAGCGAGTGGCGCCAGCTTGACGAAGACTTCGCCTTTGTGGCCGAGTGCAACGAAGGTGGCGAATTCATGAGTTCCGAACGCATGGAGCGGCTGCGCGAGATCGCTAAACAGACCTGGATGCGCACCCTCGACGACCGGATAGGAATCTCGTGGGAGGAGAAGGTGCGCAAGGAAAGGAAACCGGCCCCCGAACTGCCGGTGGAGGAAAAAGTCCTGGCCAAGAAGGAGGAACACATTATCCAACGGGGGAAGGCGGACCACATGCCGGCAGACAATCCTTGGGGCTTCAGGATGCAGGTCCCGCAGGATTTGTACAATCGGGACGAGATATACAACCTATCCGTTGAACGCGGCACGCTCACGGCCGAAGAACGCTACAAGATCAACGACCACATCGTTCAGACGATCATCATGCTGGAGAAGCTGCCGTACCCCAAACATCTGCGCAATGTGCCTGTAATTGCGGGTGGCCACCACGAAAAGATGGACGGTACCGGATATCCGAGACGTTTGACCCGGGATGACATGCCGCTGACGGCACGGATGATGGCCATTGCCGATATCTTCGAAGCACTCACCGCAGCGGATCGGCCGTACAAAAAGGGCAAGACGCTCAGCGAAGCCGTCCGCATCATGAGCTTCATGAAAAAGGACAACCACATCGATCCGGAACTCTTTGAACTCTTCCTGACCTCAGGTGTCTACATGCAATACGCCAAGCATTTTTTGAAGCAGGAGCAGATGGATGAGGTGGATATTGAGCAGTATCTGGGGGGAGGGTCAAGCGCCTAAAACCCGTCCAAAAAACGTCAATAAGGTTTTCTTGCCGTGAATGCTGAATTCGGCAGGAGTATTGGAGTACTGGAGTACTGGAGTGTTGGGCTTCTTTCTCATTACTCCATTACTCCATCACTCCACCACTCCGGCTCTTTGAGCCTTACGGCCGGCTACCGAATTCCGGCCTGTACCTGGCCAGTCCCGAGACGCCCCGCATTTCTGACTGATTGAGCATCAATATCATGAAGGCGTCATCGGGCACTTCCCACTCGCTTTGGATGCGGTAGCGACTCGCAGGCTCAAAGCCAAATCGAGGGTAGTATTCAACGTGTCCAAGAACGATCACGAATGGACAGCCCTGGCTTTTTAATCTTGTGATTCCCTCCCTGACCAGGCCTGCCCCAATCCCCTGTCGCTGGTATTCCGGCAGTACTGCCATTGGTGCCAGGCCCATTCCCTGAACGGTCCTTTCTTTACTCTTGATTTCGAGGGGACTAAAAAGAATGTGGCCGATAATTTTATTCTCTGTGACGGCCACCAGGGAAAGCAGGTCATTGCAGTTGCGTTGCAGCTTGTCAACGATATCGGCCTCTTGAGGTTGTCCAAAAGCTTCTTCATGCACCTTGCGGATTTCCGGGACATCCCCTGATTGTTCTTCGCGAATATTCATCCTCTTAATCCTATAATCTGAAATTTCCCTTCTTACCTGTATGGTGAAATGATCATCGTCTTCTTTTCCTCCTTGACTCCGTTACCAAAACTCCTTGCATCGAACTTGTCTGTAACAACAAACGTGAGGTTGCCATCTTCAACTTTTTCGAGTTCATACTTCAAGAACACATGACGGCCGTCAGCAAGAGAACAAGACTGTCCCTGCCTGATTGTCACAGCGTCTACCACGTTGTGTTTGAAATCAAACATCATGAGTCCATATCCATAACCAGAGGTTTTTTCGTCTTCGAGGGTAATGGAGTTGTCCTCGTTCAGGCTGACCGCTGCCACACCCCATAGACGACAAGTCTTTTCAAGATAGTCAAAGGTATTTTCGTATGATGGTTTTTCCTTTTTTATCCCCGCCTCGTTCCTTATTTTCTCGATGTCGAGTTCCTGAATCCAGGGGACAAGGTTCTTGAATACCTCGTGAAACCCAAACCCACCCCCTGTCATTTCTTTGATTGCTTCATCCTTTGTCCAGCCCTGGACGGCAATCCTATAGATTGCAGACATGGTTCCTGTGCGGTCCGCACCGTGCAGACAGTGCACAAGCACAGGCGTTCTTTTCGGATTGGTAGCGATCTGAAGAAATCTGACGATTTCTTCCTCTTCGGGGTGCCATGCCTTCACATAGATGTGCTCGTATGCCAATCCTGTTTCTCCGATTTCGTCCCGATCGGAATGGAATGACCTCAGGTTTGCGACAGTTTCAATTCCCATCATCTTCAGATTTCTCATTCCTTCCGCAGTTGGTTGGGCACTTCGGTACAGATCTTCGGATATTTTGTGAAGGTTGGGAACCCCCTTCAACTGAATCGGCGTGGCCCAACAAGCAGGGCGCTGTATCTCGTTAGCAGATTGGGTGTCCGCGCTGAGAGATGAAGAAGTTGCGACCGACCAAACCAAGAAAGAAAAGAAGATGGCTCTGAGAGGATACTTCATTGCCGTGCCTAATCCTTTACCTTTCTCTACTGTTCGAAATCCTTGAGGCGCTCTTCGGTCATGGGATGGGTTGACAGGTAGTCCAACCATTTGTCGTCAGACGTTTCGGATTTGGCTACCATTTTCTGGTCGATGCGTCGAATGAGTTTAGCAAAATGGGTCGTCGGTATGCCGCTGGAGCGGAGATAGTTCAACGCATAGCGGTCTGCCTCGCGCTCGAACTCCCTGGAGTAGGCGAGCTGTGTCAACAAGACAGGGAATGCCAGGAACAGCTCAGATGAGCCGGAGGCATCTCCCGTTATTGCAAGAAAGGCAAAACCTAGAAGTGAGTCCTGGACAACCGTCCGCATGCCGTGACGGTGAACGACATGGCCGATCTCATGTGCCAGGACGCCCGCGAGTCCGTCATCATGCTCTGACAGGGCCACCATTTCGTCTGTGAAGATAATCGTCCCGTCAGGAAGGGCGAAGGCATTGGGGCCCAGACGGTTCCCCTTTCGGAATAGTATTTTCAGCCTGTAACCCGGGTGATCTCTAATGACGGGCTGAAAACGATCCACTATGCGCGTCTGGGTGGCTTCGTCCAGTTCTGAGGGACGGAGCAAGGTTCGGTCCAGAATATCAAGGGTGTGCCGGCTGGCTATGTCGTCGACCGAGGGGGGAAGCCGAAAAGCGATAAGCTTGGCGGCTGCGGGAACGCCATATTTCATAGCTCCCCATAAAGAAAGGAGGAGGATGGCCAAAGCCAGCAGGGCGTATCGTTTGCGGCTCTCCATCAGATGGACGAATCTCAACCACGAATGACGCTTGAACTGGTTCATCACCCGGTCAACCGCGTCGTTATCTTGGGTCTCGAATTTCTCTCCGCCGGAAAAGTAGAGGCTGCGGGGAGTATCGGCTAATCGGGGGGAGACTTTGATGTCAAAGCGGGGCAGTGATACAAGGGACGCGCCATCTTCAAGCCGTTCGACTTGTACGACCCCATTGTCGTAGATGCGGCATACGGCGCCCACCTGGGCTGAGGTCTTACTGTCGTACCATTGACCTGTAATAGAGATCATAGGCCGAAATCGAAATCAAGAAAGTCAGCCATTTCCTCACCCAGGGCACTGACTTCTTTCTG
>JAFDFO010000053.1 GCA_019309815.1 Deltaproteobacteria bacterium | reverse complement strand
ATCGCGATCCGGCCCACCCGCAGAACCATTGGCTACATGTCTGGAGTACGTCAGGCGAATCATCGGTATATCTTTGCGACCGGTAATTTGAGAAAGATTCCAACAAAGGGTTCCGTAAACCCGCAGCAGATCGTCCAGGGATGAACATTCATCAATACGGTTCAACACATAGAGAACGCGGTCCTCAAATGTGCGGGAAGGCAGCGTCTCCCTTAGGCTTATGTATGCCTCCCGGACTGTCCCCGCCTTGTGCGCGTCAAAGACCACAAGGACAAGGTCTGCAATCTGGGCAAAGTCGCCAATCACTTCCTGGTAGTTGTAACCACGGTCCCGTTCAGTAATGCTGTCTAGCATTCCGGGCGTGTCAATGATAGCAAGGCTTTTCAGGAATGGCGAGTTGACTTTCTTGAGGCGGAAGTGCGATGCAAACCGTTGCCCGTGTTTCTTCAGAGTTTCAAATGGGTATTCTGGATCGTTAAGAAGAAACTTGCCGTCACGTTCCTCGGTAACCTGCACCGCGGTATCATCGGGCACTGAATCATCATTCGTAATCACGGTGAACGAATCGTCTGTGGGAGCTTGACCGGTGGCCTGGATGGGTGCCCCGAGGAATTCGTTGATG
Source organism: Deltaproteobacteria bacterium (assembly GCA_019309815.1). Lineage (GTDB taxonomy): Bacteria > Desulfobacterota > Desulfobacteria > Desulfobacterales. The sequence goes on along the minus strand of JAFDFO010000053.1, from coordinate 9,935 downwards.
AGCGTAGATTTTCCAGATGAATAGTTGCCTAGGATCAGAACCTGGGGCCGCCACTTGATATTTGCCTCGAGCGGCACCTCGCTGTATCCGTAGCGTAAGCTAACGGGAGTCAAGTGGTCCGCTACCATCTGCAACAATTCTGTTCGGAGGGCGCTGATATAGTTTTCGCGGTACATGAACCTCTCCCCTAGTGTGCCGGTGTGGGGGGACATTCTATAGTCCCGGTCATAGAAAAGAGCCCTTTGCTGATGGTCCCCGCGTTCTGGTGTGTTATGAAGATGTCTGGAGCCAAAACTCGAGAATGCTTACTATTGTCCGAGTTTATTCTTGTCTGGAGCTACAGTCAAGGAATAACTACGGTATTGTTGGGGCTCCTCTGCCGGTCCCACCCCGTTAAGCTGACGGCGGAATGACTCCATGCAAAGCTATTCTATTTTTAGGACATCGGCAATCGCCTTTTCCATGCCCTCTTTTGGAAGGGCTCCCACTACCATTTGGGGCGGGCCTTCGGCTGGAACGAAAAGGATGGACGGTATGCTCTGGATTCCGAACATGGCGGCAAGATCCTGTTCAGCCTGCGTATCTATTTTATAAAACTCAATTCTTCCTTCGTATTCATGCGCCAGTTCATCCATGATTGGCGCTACCATCTTGCAGGGACCGCACCAATCCGCATAGAAGTCAATGACGCAGGGAAGATCTCCCGCATAACTCCACGCACTATGATTTTCAAAATCGAAAATCTTCTGCTTGAAACCCTCTGTAGTCAGTTGCTCAACCATTCTGAAACCTCTCCCGCCCAGCTCAAAAACCTCAACAATCATTTCTGACACACCTTCATCACAGACTTTCCCGCTCTTGCACATACACTAGAAGCCGTTTCAGAGCCTCAGATCGCGGCCGAGGGCAAGGCGAGGACCGATGAAAAGGCGCAGCATACACGGGTAGTATGTGAGCATTTTGAAGAGGTCCTCAACACAGCAATCGGCCGCTAGATGGAGTTCTGAACGGCTTCTACGCATCAGTTCAAGCCCTGCATGTCCTGGAGTGTGACAGGACGGCCGTTCAGTGTCACCGTCCCGGCCTGGTAATCAGCGCTCGCCTTGAAATTTCCATCTTCGTATACGAGGATGTTCTTTTCAATCAGCTCGGCCAGGCGCGTTGCGCTCTTGGATGCAGCAAGAGCCTTGACTTCTTCCTCGCTAAGCTCTGCTTGTCCTGTCTCTTTCGCAGCCTCAATGACATCTTCCTCGAAGTCCGCTTGAAGGATCGTTTTCAGAAGTCGGTCTGTGACGGTCAATTCTGCATGCGCCGTTACAGCGGACAGAAGGAACAATGGATTAGTGAGGGCCGCAGCATTGCTCCCGTCAACCGCGATTTTTGCCTTCCCGAGAAAATCTCCCTCATCGGTCTTCAACTTGACCTCGGTAATTTCAATTTCAGGTGATGTCTTCATGAGTGCCGGTAATGCTTCGGCATACTTGGCAAGCATCATTTGATTAATCTCTTTCGGCGAGCGTCCCGGGAACTCGGCCTGCAATTCCCCGATCTCCCTTTGAAGTTTGGCGAGGGCGGCCGCGTCAAGTTTGCGAATCTCCATTTGGAACCCCCCCGGACCATATGACGTACCATCAGCCACCACCTTATCGAACTGCATGTTCATGGTGTAACTCACGGTGTCGGTCGCACCTTCACTTTTGGTCCTCATCTTGAGGCTTTTCATGGAGAAACGAGTCTCCTCCGGACCCTCTTTCTCTCCGACTTCAAGAAGCTCCAGGTCGAAAGTGGCGTTCCCAAAAAAGAGCCCATGTATGCCCTCTCGGACGTCAAAGGCCGACTGCAAATTTGTCATTCTTATGTCACCGTCATCTCCGACCGCTTCAAGCCCGGGGGCGTTGAGAACACCCTTGAATTCCTTAAGGTCACCGGTGAACGTTACTTTGCCGGTGAGGCCTTTCCAAATGATGGCGACTTTCTCCTTGCCAACCGTCTTTTGCACGGGAGGGATGCTTAACTGGGTCACACCATCTCCGGATAGAGACAACGACGTGTAGCTCTTCAGTGAGACAATCTCAGGGAATTCATCAAACACCTCCTTCAACTCGACTCGAGTTTCAGGGCTCAGTTCGACAGAAGTTTCGATGACTGCCAGCAGCGGCTTTAATTGGCATTTCCCTTCAGGTGATGTGCAAAGTGGCAAGGGGCCGTGCCTGACGACATGAACCAGGGTAAGATTCACAAGGTCGGGAATTGCGACCGCCGTGCGTGCCTCAGACTGAAAAAAGCCGCGATTGTAGCTTTCGTTCGTGAGCTGGATATATCCAGCCTGCGAAGCCTGCTGAATTGTGTTAAGGTATTGCTGCTCCGCCCGCATGCCAAACCAATAGGTAGATCCTGCAAACAGGGCCCCAGCAAGACATATCAAGACTATGACCGTAAGAAAAAACTTCCTCATTCATCTCTCCTCTGTGAACGGGTTGGGTTTTGTATGTTGTTTATTCACACCGAATCGGCAAGTTGGAAGACATCAAAAATGGCCCGGATCTCCCGGCAAAGCACCTCGAACTGTTCCGGGTAAAGGGACTGAGCCCCATCGCTTAGCGCTTCTTCCGGCTTATGGTGCACCTCTACCATCAACCCATGAGAACCCACGGCAACAGCTGCCCGGCTCAGGGGAATCACTTGATCGCGACGCCCGGCCGCATGGCTGGGATCCACGATGACGGGAAGGTGACTTTCTTTGCACACAGCAGCAACAGCGGAGAGGTCAAGCGTGTTCCTGCTGTGATGGGCAAACGTGCGAACACCTCTTTCGCACAAGATCACCTGCGTGTTTCCCCCCTCCATGATGTACTCCGCCGCCATCAGCCATTCGTCAATCGTAGCCGCCAGTCCCCGCTTCACAATGACTGGTTTGTGCGATCGGCCTGCCCGCCGAAGGAGGCTGAAATTCTGCATGTTCCGTGCACCGATCTGAATCACGTCAGCATACTCTTCCACCAAATCAAAGTTGTCCGTGTCCAGGGACTCGGTAACGACAGGCATCCCCGTGTCTTCCCGAACCCGCGCCAGGATTCTGAGCCCTTCTTCGCCCAAACCTTGAAAGGAATATGGAGAGGTTCGAGGCTTGAAAGCCCCCCCTCTAAAGAGGTGCGCACCGGCAGCCTTTACTCCCCTGGCAATGGTTATACATTGCTCCTCGCTCTCAACAGCGCAAGGACCTGCAATGAGAGTCAGGTGTCCACTGCCGACTGGAGTGTCACCCACCTGGATCACCGTGTCTTCAGATTGGAATTCACGACTTACCAACTTGTAGGGGCGGGTGACAGGGATGACGTCCTTTACACCAGGGAATCCCAGGAAATGTGAGGCCTCCACGGCTCCTTTATTGTGCAGTATGCCAATAGCCACCCTCTCTCCCCCCGGGATAGGGCGCGCCGTGTACCCTTTTGCTTCGATGGCGGCTACTACGGCCTCAACCTCTTCAGGAGTTGCCCGGTAACTCATTACCACGAGCATTGTCTTCTTCCTTACCTTTGTTTAATTATTATTCTTCGGGTCTTGAAAAACCGCCGCAATTCCGAGGTTTGTACGGACACCACGCCCTCGTTTCCCGCGATGCACAGACCTTATTCGTGCCCCTGCCCCCCGTCAAGAAATAAATAAGAGGGGGACCTCGCAGACGGAAGTGCGGTTCCAACTCGAAACAAGGAGTCCGACATGAGGCGAAGTGTCAAACTTCCGGAGTAATGGAGTGATGGAGTAATGGAGTGATGTTAAACCTCTTTTCCAGTACTCCAGTGCCGTGATTAGAAACGGCGTAAAGGTTGCGTAACGGTTGCCTCGCGGGTGAAATAATAGTAAGCGCCGTGGCCGACATGATCAAGAGATCAGCCAGTGAACAATTCATACTTTCCAAAAGCCGTCAATCAATAGGGATTCTTTATCCAGCGACACAGGTACTGGGAGAGAGCAATCACTGCAGCACTTATTCCCATGATCAGAAACCAGCCTCCCAATGTGACCAGCATGTCCAAACTGATCATTCGGCCGATGATGATCAACAAAACAGCGTAAACGTAGAAATGAAGCTTCACCCTGCCGAACGATACGGGTTGAACACGGTCCTTACCATCTGAACGAGGCCGGTGTTCCACGCCTTTGTTCCATTGATACCCATAAGACAGCATGGGTATCAGCAAAACATGAATCTCACAAAGGGCCATACAGACAATGTAGGTTGGCTGAATGTCTCCTCTAATGGTCAAGATGTAGAGTACAGCAAAGACTAACAGCTTGTCCGCCAGTGGATCGAGCATCATGCCGAGCTTTGTCTTCTTTCCCTGGGCTCTTGCCAGAATACCGTCAAAAAAATCCGACAATCCACCGATGATCGTCATGACAAGAAGAGAAAGATAGGAGAGCTCAGAAGCCAGGAAGACCAAGATGGTGCAGATAATGATTCTTAGGAATGTCAGTTGGTTGGGTTCGACAAAGCCTGGAAAAGCCCATCCAACCCTGTTCTCAAATGCAATGTACCTCTTGTTCTTTATGGGATAGTCCGATTCTGTGATAGGCAGGTATCTTCTTTCCCTGCCCCCCCCCAGTGCGTGACTAAAAAGAACAAGCCAGAGTCTCAGCTTTCCTCGGACATGCATCATGAATCCCGTCTGTTTTCGAAGAACAGGTTACCGTCCAGGGTCTGCCTTTCGCTCACCCAAAGCCGTATTGCACACCGGACACCGGCCTGCATACCTGCTCACCCGTCCCTGCCAGCCACACCCCCCGCACTCGACCGCCTGAATGTGTCTGCTCTCTTTCTTCCTTCCGAAAATCTGCTTCAGAATCACCAACAGAACCAAAACGCCAACTACAAATCCAGCCCCAATCAACAGATCTTGAACCGTGTATTGACCGAAAACGATTCTGTCCATCATTCCTCTCAAATATTATGGCGAAGCTTCGCCTCAAACCGACGAGTTGATGGAGTAAACATCACATTGCTTGAGGCAAACGGATACTGGTTGCTGGATGCTGGACAAAAAAGTTCACCCGGCATACGCGGCAACCTCATTAATCCGTTCTGTGGTCTTTTTCTACCGATTGAATAAATTTGCTCAATGTTATCTTATGGATATCACGGACCAACTCCCGTGCTTTCTGCCAAATCTCCAATTTTTTGTAGCTCTTGGCTTCCTTTTTCTTCTTGGGTAATAGCTGGTACAGTCTAAGGTGTTGATGTATCTGTCAGATCTTGTAATTTGCCTCCGAAACGGTCAACCGGTTCCAGGGATGAAGCTTAGAGATCCCCGAGTCATGGCCCTGTTTTTAGCCTTAACCCGGTTGATGGATTCTGTTGTTAAAAAGGCAGCGTGATAAAACCTGGCATAAATATACCTGGTTTCATCCAGCATCCAGTATCCAGTATCTGCCTATTTCTTGCAACAGAGGGTGTTACGAAAAGTTGACATAAATGTTAAGATCTTGGCTTATATAGACGGCTATATTTGGGTAACCTCCCTGTTCATTAACCGGCCCTCTTCTTCCCGCGTACGCGCAATCCTACCCCGCTCGATTGATTCAATCAAGGGATAAGTGTGGGCTCCGACTGGTTCGGTTTTTTCCACACGCTTGTAGACAAATGAAGTGCGCGAGTCGTCTTATAGGGAAAAACGTCGAAAGGAGGATCGCAGTGGGCAAGGTTGCCGCAGTGAACTATAGACAGGTAAACTCGGAGCAGGTAATAATTGCGACTCATGTCCCAAACAGATCAAAAAACAGACCATGCCCCGGCACCGGCCGGAGGGTCTAAACTAACGTCACTGGTGGAGGAAGCGCAGGCCGGGAACAGGGCGGCCTTTGAGCAACTTATGAGTCACTTCCAGAAAGATATTTTCCGCATGGTTTACTATCGTACCCGCTCCACTATGGACGCCGAAGACCTGACGCAAGAGGTTTTCATGCAGGCCTACAAGAACATATCCAGTCTCAAGGCAGTTGACCGCTTCCGAAGCTGGCTTTTTCAGATAGCGTTGAATCGAATCCGGGATTTTAACCGAAAGAAAAGGTTTCGGAATTTGTTCAGTGCATTCGGGGACACTCGCGAAACTGCCAAAACACCTGCAGGAGCCAGCGATCAACCTGAGGCCCTTGATAATCTTATGGCACGAGATTTCTGGAAACAGATCGAACTGTTTCTGAACAAGCTGTCACGCATGGAAAGGGAAGTGTTCTTGTTAAGATTCGTGGATCATCTCAGTATCAAGGAAATCTCCCAGGCTCTGGCAAAGAGTGAAAGCACCGTCAAGACCCATTTGTATCGATCGATCAGCAAATTCAAGACGGAGCATTCGATACATCAGTTATTACAGGAGGGTGTAGCATGAGCACGAGTAACGGGCTTCATCTGGATGACGATCAGCTCGTCTGGGCCGTGGTGGACGAGGCTGAACTGCCGTTGCCTTTGCGGGAACATCTTTCCACATGTCCGGTTTGTCGCGCCAATAAGGCGCAAACAGCCAAGAATCTAGCCCGGTTGGGTCAGATGGCCGAGCGTTATGCTCCTTTGCCAACACACCCAGTCTCCTTGCCCGTGGACGAACCGCGCGGTATTTCCAGGTGGTCTTGGGGCTGGCGAACATACGTGGGCGCAGCAGTGGCCACTGCATTGGTCCTGGTCGTTTTATGGCGGACGCCTGTACCTCCGGGTCCGTCCGGAGAGAACGGGAACATGCTGGCCACAGAAATGCAGGAAGCGGAGGAATTCATGACGGAGATCGCCATGCTGGTGGACAATGCCTTGCCCACCGTGTACCTGGATATCTCCGCAGAATCGAGTATGGACTTGGATGAGGAATTCATGGAATTCGTGGTTCCCTCCGTTGGAGACGAACCCCTAACCTATGACTCAAGAAAGAGAGGTGTGTCGCTATGTTAAAAACAAAGGTATTGATTGCAGTGGCGTTGGTAATCTTGGTGATTACCCCCACCATGGTTATGGCGAAGGGCATGCATGGGGAAACGGGCATGCATGCGGGAAATGATTTGCCCATGGGAAAGTGGTGGGAAAACCCCGAGATGGCCAAGAAACTCAACCTGAGTGATGCCGAGAAGGCTAAACTGAAGGAGGCTTTCGACAAGAGCTACCGGAAACTTATTAAGCTGAAGAGTGATGTGCAGACACAACGGTTCGAGCTCGGGAATCTTCTCGATAAGAAGGCGTTGGATGAAGCTGCCATTATGCAGCAATTCACGAAGCTGGAAAAGGCTCGGACGGAGCTTGCCAGAGAGCGTTTTAGCTTCCTGATAGGGGCCAGAAAGATCCTGGGCCAGGAACGCTACCAGACCCTTAAGGAAGAGGGGCGGGAACGTCGCAGTTCAAGGATGCGCCGGAGGATGGATCGTAAGGGTCCCCCTCATGATGAGATGTAGCTAATCTGAATCGGGATGTCCCCCCAACCACCCTCGCTCCCTCGGCATGGAACCGGGGGACATCCCGGATATCAGTTTTTCCTCACACTTACTGCCCTGGCATGTGCTGTCAGGCCTTCAATCTCTGCCAGCCTGATGATATCCGGAGCATCCCGCTTCAGCGCCTTTTTACTGTAACGAATAACACTTGTCTTCTTCACAAAATGACCCACAGACAGTGCTGATGCAAACCTCGCTGTTCCAGCCGTGGGAAGCACGTGGTTTGGTCCGGCTATGTAGTCGCCCACAGGTTCTGGCGTGTAAGGCCCGAGAAAGACGGCCCCGGCATTCTGAATACGGCCAAGGTATCGATCCGGCCTACCAACATGGAGCTCCAGATGCTCTGGGGCAATTTGGTTGGCGAGGTCAAAGCAGGCGGCAAGACTTGGCACGACCATCACAGCGCCGTAGGTCTTGAGCGCCGCCTCGGCAATTTCCTTTCGGGGAAGCTCCATCAGCTGACTCTTGATTGCCATAACCACGGCCTTGGCCAACTCGGCAGATGTTGTCACCAGAATGGCAGATGCCATTGGATCGTGTTCGGCCTGCGATAGCAGATCCGCGGCAATATAATCCGGGTTTGCCTTTTGATCAGCAATGACCAGTATCTCGCTCGGGCCCGCAACCATATCAACCCCCACAGTGCCGGCCACCATCTTCTTGGCAAGCGTCACAAACACATTCCCCGGCCCCACAATAACGTCTGCCTTGGGAACCGTCTCCGTACCGTAAGCCAGGGCTGCTATTCCCCACGCGCTTCCGGCCTTGAAAATGGTGTCAACCCCCGCTTTCCTGGCTGCTGCGAGCACATACGGATTTACCTTGCCGCTCTTTGTCGGAGGTGTCGTGATGCAGATGTTTTTCACACCTGCGACCCTGGCAGGAATGCATCCCATGAGAACCGATGACACAAGAGGGGTCTCACCCCCCCGCCCTCCGGGAACATACACACCTGCGGTGTTGACTGGCCGAACAAGCTGTCCCAGCATGGTACCGTCCGCACCTGTGACAGACCAGGACTGTTCAACCTGGTGTTTGTGAAATGCCTCGATCTGCCTTGCGGCCTTGTTCAGACTCCTCACAAACCCTTTGTCTACGCGGCGTTCGGCCTGATCCAATTCCTTCTTTGTGACTTTCAGCGACTTGATCGTAAGATTGGGAGCATCGAACCGGTTAATGTAGCGAATCAGGGCCTTGTCTTTGTTCCTGCAGACATCTGCAAGAATCTTTTTTACTGTCTGGGTGTCCTTTACCTTGAAGGCAAGACCCCGTCTCACAATGGCATCCAGTTGCTTCTGCGCGGACGCTGAGGGATATTGGAAAGTCTTTATCATTTCTGGTCACCGTCGGCCTTGGACAGTCGTTCCGATATCAAAGCCATCCTTTTCTTTTGACACTGCACGAACCCTTTGGTACTTTTTCTACAACCCAAACAAAGTCCCAAAGTAATCCACTGTCTTGCCCAGACCCTCCTCAAGGGCGACTTGGGTTTTGTAGTCTAGAACTTGCTCCGAGACCGAAATATCAGCCCAGGAGTGACGCACGTCGCCTGGCCTGGGATCAGTGTACACGGCGTCTGCATCTGATCCCGTAATTTGTCTCAAGTGGACGAGCAGTTGGTTGAGGGTGAGCTGGCCGCCACATGCGAGGTTAATGACCTTGCCGGGGGCATCTTTGGCCTCAACTGCGAGCAAATTTCCATAGACGACATTTTCCACATAGGTGAAATCGCGGGATTGTTCACCGTCGCCGTATACGGTTGGCGACGTCCCGGTCAGAAAAGCCTTGATGAAGCGTGGAAGCACGGCTGCATATTCTGAATCAGGGTCCTGGTTTGGCCCAAACACATTGAAATATCGCAGAGATACAGTCTCAAGACCATAAAGGTCATAGAAAATGCGCAGGTAGTGCTCAGCGGTCAGTTTCTGAACGGCGTATGGCGAAAGAGGACGGGGAATGATCGTTTCTTTCCTTGGGAATCCCGGGGAATCACCATACACAGCAGACGAAGATGCAAACACCAGCCGCTTTATGCCTGCGTCTCGCGCTGCCAATAACAAATTAAGGGTTCCATCTACATTGGCCCGATTTGACTCACGTGGCTGGGCAACAGACCTCGGGACCGAAGGGATGGCAGCCTGATGAAGGACATATTCAACACCGGCTACTGCCCCACGACAGGTATCAATGTCAGTGATGTCACCCTCCACGGTTTCGAGGTTATTGACAAGGTCAGGAGCGACGTCGGCAAAGTTGAGGTTTTCCCGCTTCCCGGTAGAAAGATTGTCCAGGACGCGCACGGTATCTCCTCGGTTGAGAAGCGCCTTTACAATGTTCGAACCGATGAACCTGGCGCCGCCTGTGACTAAGAAATTAGGCATGCTTATCTCTTTTCCTTAATGATAGGATGTTTCAAGAATTAGTGTCACCACAGAAACAATGAGAAACGGAATACTGGAGTAATC
>JAFDFO010000228.1 GCA_019309815.1 Deltaproteobacteria bacterium | reverse complement strand
GTCACCATGGCACGATCTGGGTGCCTGGGGCCAGGTGGGGTGAGTTGTGGAACAATACCTTTCATGTAACGGGTGATATTGCTCTTGCTCCTGGAACTTATAATATTGCCGAGCTCTATATTGACAGCGGTGTGACGTTAGAATGTCAGGGGGACCCCACAGCAATTAACGCACCCTCAGGTGGCACGGGAGGGGATCCGCACGGTTCTGGTGTCACCATTACTGCTGCGACAGGCATAACGATTGAGGAAGGTGCACGGGTGTCTGCTGACACGTTAGGTTTTGTGAGCAACCAGGGCCCGGGGGCGGGGGCTTATGCCGCTGATCAGGGGGCTGGTGGTAGTTATGGTGGGAAAGGTGGAGACGGTGCTGGCGCGCCGGCTGCTGCTGTCTACGGAGTAATTGACGCACCCACAGCGTTGGGCAGCGGAGGAGCCCATCGCTATGGTTGGGGAGGTATTGGTGGCGGCGCCATTAAGCTCGACGCAACAGGAGGCACAATAACGATTGATGGTACCATCACAGCAAATGGGTATGCCCATTTTGGCGAACGAGCCGGTGGTGGTGCAGGCGGGAGTATCTGGCTGATTGCCGATACGCTGGAAGGCACTGGTTCAATGACTGCCAATGGTGGCAATGGTAATGGTACTGAAGGCGGCGGTGGCGGTGGCGGTAGAATCTTCATCAGCACGATAACACCAGGCACAAACTATCAATACATCGGCACGGGGACGGTAATTGGAGGGAGCGGTTACAGAACCGGTGAAGAAGGAACCATACGCTATGGCTCGGGGGCTGCGGACGAGGAAGGCGATGGCATGCCCGACCAGTGGGAGGTGACCTACGGCCTCAACCCTGCCATTGATGATTCCGGCGATGACGCAGATAGTGACGGGTTGACTAATGGTGACGAGTATACTGAAGGCACAGATCCTACGAACCCGGATTGCGATGACGACGGTCTTTCGGACGGAGACGAAGTCAATGTATGGGGAAGCGATCCGTGGAATCCGGATTCCGATGGGGACGGGTTTTCTGATGGGTGGGAGGCAGGCCACATTGCCGACGGATTCCATCCAATGGATCCTCTCTTGCCCAATCCCGATAACCTCAGGATCTGGGACAATGGTGATCCTGGTAATAGTAACTGGTCAAGTCTACAGAACTGGTCCAATGATACTCTGCCTGCGGGCGGCGACATCGTTGTATTTAACGCGACTTCTACTGCAAATTGCTCGGGGGATGTCATTCCCGACAATATGCTTCATATCCTTCTTGATACCGGCTACACGGGAATCCTCACCATACAGCAGAATTCGGTTGATGGTGTTGGGGACACACTGACAGTCAGTGGAGACATTGTTGTTACCGAGGGGAGTATTGTCTGTGCAGGTGATACGATGGTCCTACCGGATGGCGAGGGTATTACTATCAATGCCACAAATATCACAGTGGTTCCGGGAGGGTCAATCAATGCCAATGGTCAGGGCTTTCCCCATGATGCTGGTCCTGGAAAAGGTCCAAATGCAGGGGATTGTTCTGGTGGTGGCGGTTATGGAGGAAGAGGTGGAGATGGTCGTGATTCCCTGCGTGGATCCAGATATGGCTCAGTCGATCAACCTCTTGCCCTTGGCAGCGGCGGTGGCGGCGCAAGCGCTGGAACGGGCGGTGGTGCAATAAAGCTAAATGTGACCGACACCCTGACAGTCAATGGTACAATCTCGGCAAATGGAAATAAGGGTGCAGGCAACTACGCGGGCGGTTCAGGCGGAAGTGTATGGATTGTGTGTGATACCTTTGCGGGTACAGGAACGATCAGTGCCAATGGTGGCAACGGCGGTAACACGACCTATCCCGGCGGCGGTGGGGGCGGCAGAATTTGTCTGGTGTGGACGAGCGGAAACCGTGCCTTCAGCGGGGTCATCAGTGCTGCCGGTGGATTGGGATATCGATCTCTACGTGCCGGCCCTGGTACGATCTATGTCCCTGACGGCCTCTGGGACGAGCTCTACAATGACACTTACCCGGTAGATGCTTCTGTGGCCTTGGCTCTCGGCACCTATTACATTCAAAACCTTCATGTGACCAATAACGCTACGTTAGGTGTTCAGGGCGATGACATGGGCGTCATCGTTGACAACCCGAATGCGACGTTTGTGGGTACCTGGCCGTCTGCAACAAATGCCGACAAATACGGTCCTGATTGCCAATATCATGCAACAGGAGATGGGAGTTCGACAGCTACTTGGACGCCTGATGTACCTGAGACAGCGACTTATAACGTTTACGCCTGGTGGACTGTACATTCAAACAGGGCCAGAAATGCCAAGTACACAGTTTACTATAACGGTGGCTCGGAGACTATTTCGGTCAACCAGGAGGTCAGGGGCGGCCAGTGGAATCTTTTGGGAACGTTTCCATTTCTCGCCGGGACGTCGGGTTATGTGCAACTCACGGATGATGCAGATGAATATGTCATTGCCGATGCCATCATGCTCGCCAAACCGCCTGTGGGCAATGAAAGTGATCCCGCCCACGGCAGGGGTGTAGTCATCAATTCCGACAACATCACCATAGACGCAGGCGCAGCAATTAGTGCCAACGGCGAAGGGTTTGGGCCAAGCACAGGTCCAGGAGCTGCGGCCAATGCGGGCGACTGTTCAGGTGGTGGTGGTTATGGTGGACAGGGTGGCGATGGTCGTGATTCTTTGCGCGGACTTACATATGGCTCCGTGGATAAACCTGCTTCGTTGGGCAGTGGCGGCGGAGGTGTTGTATCCGGCAGAGGGGGTGGAGCGGTAAGGCTGAGCGTGACCGATACACTGACCATTGATGGCACAGTCTCGGCACAAGGTACGCAGGGGATAGGTAACTACGCAGGTGGTTCAGGCGGAAGCGTATGGATTGTGTGTCACGCCTTTGAAGGTATAGGAACCATAAGTGCGAATGGTGGTAGTGGGGCAAACACCACGTATCCTGGCGGCGGTGGTGGTGGGAGGATTTCTTTACAATGGACAAGTGGGAACCGCACCTTTGCGGGGATGATTAAAGCTGCAGGTGGGCGGGGATATCGTTCATTATATGCGAGTCCCGGTACGGTCTATGTCCCTGACACCCTTTGGAATGAGCTATACAATTCGAGCTATCCGGTAAATGGCTCTGTTGCTTTGGCCCCTGGTAGTTATGACATTGCCACACTTCATGTGACTAACAATGCCACCTTGAGCTGTCAAGGGGGGGATGCAGGTATCGTGGTTGACAACGCGGATGCAACGTTTGTTGGTACCTGGCTTTCCAGCCCGGGGACGGGCAGGATTGGATATGATTTTTCCTACCATGCAGCAGGAGATGGGAACGCCACTGTTACCTGGACGCCCGACGTACCTGACGCAGCGAGTTACAATGTCTATGTCTGGTACACTGAATACTCGAACAGGGCCACAAATGCCAAGTATACGGTGAACTATGATGGTGGATCAACGACGATTGAAGTGAACCAGAGGACTAATGGTAGTGAGTGGTATCTCCTTGGAGCTTTTCCGTTTGCCGTGGGCACATCCGGCTATGTGCAACTCAGCGATGATGCCAATGGATTAGTGATGGCCGATGCCATCATGCTAGCCAAGCCGCCCGTGGGCGATGAGGGAGATCCCGCACACGGCAGGGGTGTAGTCATCAACTCTGACAATGTTACCATAGACGCAGGGGCAGCAATAAGTGCCAATGGTCAGGGCTTTGGTGCGAATGCGGGTCCTGGAAGTGCTGCAAAT
>JAFDFO010000227.1 GCA_019309815.1 Deltaproteobacteria bacterium | reverse complement strand
TTGTAGACCCCGCGACCGGCCCTCTTGACCTTACCTTGCTTGCTCAACCTAAAGACAATATCTCGAATCTTCTTGTCCTCTAAACCCGTGCGTGCCTTCAGTGTTGCCACATCCACACCAGCCGGGTTTCTTTTGATAACCCGCAGGACCTTCTCTGAATTTGTCACCTGACGTTTGCCCTTAGCGACTCCCTTTTTCTTCGCGGCAGCCTTCTTTCCCGTTCTTGCAGGCTTTGTGACCTTCTTTGCCCGCTTCTTGGCCTTCAGAGCTTTTTCCAAAGCCTCTACCCGCTTTGCCAACTTGTCAAACTCCGCCCTTGTCGGGACTTTCAGGGATGAAAGAGATTGCTCAGTCTTCTTGATCAGTCGATCAATCTCTTTTCTCGTCGGGACCGCAATGCGATCACTCATGAACTCAATAAAAGGCTCAAGGATAAATGACTTGGGCTTATTTTTCATGGAACCTTCTCCTGTCTTCGTGCGTCGCAAGAGACTTTCAGTAGTCCACCCGTTCTTTCAACTCTTTGCCGCACTTAAAGAAAGGAAGCCTCTTAGACGGTATGTGAACCGGGGAGCCGGTTTTTGGGTTCCGGCCAACGTAGCCTTTGTAGTCCTTTACAAAGATACTGCAAAAACCACGCATCTCCACTCTCTCACCCTTGGCAAGGGCATCAGAAATGGAATTGAAAAAGATGTTGATGACCTGCTCGGCTTTTGCCTTGCTAATGCCCGCTTCCTTCTGTAAAGCATCGATGAGGCCTGACTTGTTCATGAGTTCTCCCCCCGAGACGTCATGGTTGCATTATGGTGACATCGTTATTCTATTAAAGACTAACACGTTGAAAAGTCAAGAGAAATTTCTTCAAGACACGCTTAGTGCTTATCTTGGATTCTATGCACAACCGATTCCACCAGGGATCGGATTTCAGAAAGCCTCTCCTGCGAAAGTGCCTCAAACCGAAGAACCAATACCGGCTGCGTATTGGAAGCCCGAACCAGGCCCCAACCATCTTCGAAAAGAACACGTACCCCGTCTATATCAATAATGTCGTGTTGTCGGCGGAAGTCCTCGGTAACTTCTTCCACAACCTGAAACTTCTTGTCATCCGGACAGGGCACCCGAATCTCAGGGGTGGCATAGGTCTTGGGGACGTCACTTAACAATTCTGAGATGGTCTTTCCTGTTGCTGCCAGGATCTCCAGCAAACGGCACGTGGCGTAGATCGCATCATCGTACCCAAAATACCGGTCAGCAAAGAACATGTGACCGCTCATCTCCCCCGCGAGTTCGGCCTGCACCTCTTTCATCTTCTGCTTGATAAGGGAGTGTCCCGTCTTCCACATCAGTGCACGGCCACCCCGTTTTTCTATGTCATTGTATAAGGTCTGAGAACACTTGACCTCTGCAATGAATGTGGCACCGGGTTTTCGGGACAGGATGTCCCTGGCGTACAGGATCATCAATTGGTCGCCCCAGATGATATGGCCCTTTTCGTCAATCACACCGATGCGATCTCCGTCCCCGTCATAACCGATCCCAACATCAAGTCCCTCATCCCGCACCAGTTTGATCAGATCCAGCATGTTCTTTTCCACCGTGGGATCAGGTTCGTGATTGGGAAAATTTCCGTCCATCTCACAATAGAGCTCAAAAACCTTGCAGCCCAGGTTCCGTATGATGGGCGCTGCCACTACACCAGTCGGCCCGTTCCCGGCATCAATGGCCACCCGGAGAGGCCTTACTACCGTCACATTCTCCTCGACAAAACGCTGGTACGTGGGGATTACATCAGCAGTCTCCGTATTTCCGCGTCCCTCAGCAAAAGACCGGTTTTCAATGATCTGTCTAACCTGCTGTATCTGCTCGCCAAAAAGCGTGTCGTAGCCGCTGCACAGCTTGAACCCATTGTATTCCGGAGGGTTATGGCTCGCTGTGACCATGGCACCACCTTCCTTTTTCAGATGTCTGATCGAGAAGTAAAAAACGGGCGTGGGGCATATCCCTATGTTAACCACATCGCAGCCCGTGGCAAGGAGACCCTCAATCAAGAGACGTTGGTAATTCTCGGAGTGCAGACGACAGTCTCGACCGACAGTGATTTTGGACTGGTTTTTGCTCTGCAGGTAGGTACCAAACGCCTTACCAATCATAACGACATCCTGGTCAGTAAAGTCCTTGCCTACAATGCCTCTAATGTCATATTCCCTGAAGATCTCGAAATTCACAACGCCTCCCAATTCGTTACCGCAAATAGTTATTCTTTTTCTGTCATCTCTGGTTCAGCCCCCAATTCACCATTCCTGCCAAATCTCAAAGAGAGCTGACAATAGTCACCAATCCCACCACCCAGCAGTAAGGAGCAAAGTAATGAAGATCTCCTTTCTTCACCAGGTGTATCAGAATCGTTAGGGCCACATAACCTACGGCCGCAGCAATGAAGGCGCCAAGGAGTACCACTCTGGCGGGGGGAAAATCTGAAGCCGGAGTCTGGCCCAGTTCCAGGACCATAGCCCCCAAGATGGCCGGAATCGATAAAAGGAAGGAATATCTGGCAGCGGTCTCTCGGTCCAAACCTCTGAATAGTCCAACAGCAATGGTGGCCCCGGAACGAGAGATTCCCGGGAAGATGGCGAGTCCCTGGATGATGCCTATACACAGGGCGTCCCAAACAGTGATCTGGCCCGCATGGCGTTCCCCCTTTTTCAACCGCCTGGTCAACCAGAGCAACAGGCCGGTCACAAAAAGCATGATCCCCACGAGCTGAACGGATGAAAAAATCTTGGGAGCGATAGGACGCAGGAGCAGTCCTATAACTGCGGTGGGCACTGTTCCCGCCAGAATAAGCAAAAACAACCTTATCTCGGGTTTCTGGGCAAAGCCTTCGCTAAGGCCACCTTTTCCGGCATTCCAGGTAGAAGTCGAAAAAAGCGCAGCAGCAATCCCCTTGAGATCTTTGTAGAAGAACACACAAATGGCTGCCAAGGTACCGACATGAACGGAGATGTCAAAGTAGATTTCCGGTTCAGTTAAGCCAAGCAGGTTTTGAAAAAGCACCAGATGACCGGAGCTGCTTACAGGCAAGAACTCGGTCAACCCCTGAATGACACCCAGCAGGGCAGCATCGTGGACCTCCATGCCCACGTTCACTCCTCGTCAGGGTTGGAGGGGATGTGCCCCTCTAGTGCCATCTTTATCTTCTGTTTCAGTTCGGCTAGATCTGCGCTTTTCACCACATAGTAATCGGCCGCGATCGACTTGAGGTCACCTTTGTAGGAAGAGTAAGCTGAACAGAGGATAACGGGGATATTATAGAATTCCTTTCGGACATCTTGCAACAGGTCCAAGCCGTCGTGTTCGGCCATCTTGATATCCAAGATAATCAGGTCCG
This sequence comes from Deltaproteobacteria bacterium, assembly GCA_019309815.1. Lineage (GTDB taxonomy): Bacteria > Desulfobacterota > Desulfobacteria > Desulfobacterales. Next base: position 1,504 of record JAFDFO010000227.1, on the reverse strand, counting down.
GTTCTTCCCGCCCAATCAGTTCCACGAGGCCGTGACCGCTCCCCGTGGTAATCACGTCATACCCTTCGTCCTCCAGTTCCTCACCATAGAGCATGCGGATGACCTCTTCGTCGTCAACGATAAGAATCTTCTTCATGAAAGTCCTCCATTTGCTGCCTATAGCCGCGGTGCTTTATTCGGTGTCAAACCATTTCTTGAGTAGATATGGCTTGCTCCGTTCAAAAACGACACACTGCTCTTCTATAACTTCCTCACATGTGCGGCCGAAATAGAGCGGGATAAGGCTCTCCATGATCCTTTCTCTCTCATAAACACCATCCTTGTACGCGACCGCAAACTCAGCCAGTATCATTGCCCAAAGATGAGCCGGAAATTCAAAATTCGATAGGTCCATTTTCTTTATTTCAGAAAGCTTATTCTCCATATCCGCAGAAAGGATTTCCTTCCAAAAAGCATCATATTCTTCAAAACCAGCCTGGAACTTGTCATAGAGTCTCTCCACGTTCACACTGACCGCCGGAGGCATCTCCATCTCCCCCAGTCCAAAGCCAAAAATGGCTGTGGGCTTACTCCACTTTACCTCTTTCCAGAATTCAACCTTCTGCCTCATAATCTCAAAGATAGTCCCAACGACTTGTGAAAACATCGGCCCCAGAGACTCCCCCGGGTCTTTTGGCTTATGGATCTTGGGCCTTCCCATGAAAGACTGGCAAATGGGTATGCCGTGGCACATGGCCAGGGTAGTCATCCAGATGTCAATGCCAAATTCGGACACAGCCGGTGTCCAGTCACTGTGCTTGAAGTAAATCTCCGCCAGTTCACCGGAAAAACCAAAGTCCCCGCCGATGGGTTGACGGACTCTGCGACCGTAGATGGACCGTGTCATTGGGTAGGCAATGTTATTCGTGATGGTCCCATCGTATTTGTGCCGCACATAGAGAGGCGCTACGAATCCAAACTCTTCAAAAAGTGGTTCCCCTAGATTCTTGATCCAGCGGGGCGTGATACTCTTAAGGTCGGCATCCACGACAACGGTGGCCTGTGCGCCAAGCTCACAACTCTTCTCGAAAAGATTCTTGAAGTTATTTCCTTTCCCTGTCACGCCTGGCGGTGTGGACAGGTATATCTTGGGAACTTCGGTTGGCGTGTTCATGAATGCGTCGCGGGTGCCGTCCGGGGAATTATTGTCACAGTTGATAATGACACTATTCTTGTCCCCAAAATACTTGACAAGGCCCTCGCTTGCCATCTGAGTGGGGTGGGAAATCAGATCTGCCTCGTTGTACGACGGAATTGCGACAACTAGATCCGCCGCTTGTATGTCGCTTGGGTTCTCCTCAATGTGCATTACAGCACCCCTTCTGATTTTGATTCGATACAAATAAGAGGAGGACAACAAGATAGAAAAAACTGCCCTCGGACGCAGTGTGACGTATACTACATGTGATAGGCGGCGTCAACTTGACACGGAACAACCGTCCATGTAACCTCCTCAAATAAGAAG
>JAFDFO010000226.1 GCA_019309815.1 Deltaproteobacteria bacterium | reverse complement strand
ATCGAAAGAATGTTAACGGCGCTGATAAAGTCTTTAGAAAACAAACCCTTGAATCCTTGACCCCTTGAATCCTTGGACCCTCTTCTCCAACTAAATTGGAGAAGAACCATATTTTCTTGCTTTTCACTTGAATCCTTGGACCCTTGACCCCTTGGATCCTTTAGTGGTTTACGAAGATATCCATTTTTTTATACCGGGGATAACTCTTTTGTCCCAGTCGTCTGAGACCCTCAGTGTTATGAATTGCTTGAAGAGGTTGTCCGTCAACTGAATGGCCTTTTCACAAAGATATACTTTTTCAAGTACAGCCCCTTCCAAATCCTCTTGAGACTCCACAGATCCTGTGGCGGGGCACTTCAGGCTCACCATATGCAGACTCTCTGCCCTAACCGTAAACCGCCATTCCTGATCACCCAGTTTGTACCAAAGATTGAGTTCGGATACGACAGCCCCTTTTCTCAATGCCAGAATACCCTCTTCAAGGTCTGCGTCGTCGCCTTTTATGGTAATGCTTTCCACGGTATCTTTTTGCCTGTTCTCAAGGACAATACGATCGCCGACCTGCAAGGATACGGGTTCTTGTTCAAGTTTCTTTATCTTATCTTGACCGTTCTCGATAAAGAACCATAGCCATGTAAGGTACTCATACCCCAAGAACCTGTAGCGATTGTACGAGACGGAAACATCAAGCATTGGTCACTCCTTAGCCCCTAATGTTGCAGAAAGCCTGACCAGGATATCACGCTGGGTATCAGAAAGGCCCATGGCGAGATCAGCCGTGGTGTATGGAAATAGCCTGATAATGGGAACCTGAAAGGACTTGAAGAAGAGTGTCTCCAATTCTTCATTGGCCGATTTCAGGGTGGAGAAGAACCACAAAGAAGAATCTTCATAATTCCATATCAGATCATAAACGTTGGGTGTTGCAGGAATACGCCTGCTAAGGACACTTATGACGTGCTCTTTTACCACCCTTTTTTCGTCGCGTGACAAATATGGCCGCTTTGTTTGAGCAAGCCGCCTGGCGGTCTCCATGGCACAGTGTTTCTTTACTACTGAAGAGGGTATGCTCTTTTTGTCTACCCTCAACGAAAAGACAAAATGGGTCCCGATAACAAATGACGAACCTCTAAAATCATGGTTGAACGGCTTGTCAAATGATGTCCAGCCTACAGTTTTGACTGAAACGTCGTCCTCGATTTCCCGAATGGCATGCTCCTTGAGGCACTCGGCCACTGTTTCAAGGACAGGCTTCCTAAGTTTGCCTTCAACCCTGTAACGCGTGATGGAGACAGTAGATGACAAAAGCCCCATAATATGATTCCACCTCCGTTGTGTGCTTCAATTGGAAGGGGGAAACATAGGGGAGCCTTGGTAATGTGTCAAGTGGAAAGGCCTATCCTCTCACAGAGTTCACAGATATAGGCAAGGGGCCCGCCTTCGCCAAGGCTACGGCGCGGCAAGCCGCGGGGCAAGAGGCGAGAGGCCAGGGGCAAGAGGCGAGAGGTACTCCTTCGTCAAAACAATGGTGAGGCAAGATGGTGCGACAAGATCCACAGCCAATATTTGAACAACGGCCCCCCCCTTGACCGTTTTAGGTATAAAGCACATCCGAAACATGTACCATTGATACGTCATCATGTTTGACATGACGCAAGAAGTGCTTGATTGCTCTTGCCGTCTCCGGGAATGGATGCCCGATTCCCACGGCATGTCCATCTCTCATCGCCTGTGTTTGAAGCTTCCGGAGTTGGGAAAGAACAGTTGACTCACCTGCTACATAATCCACGCAAACGTTCCTGCGCGCTGTGACCATGCCAAGTCTTCTGGCAACCTTATAGGCTTGTGAACGGCTTGAGGTAAGGCTATCAACAAAGAAGAGTCCTTTTTGCTTCACAACGCTCAGGGCTTCATTCATCTCTGTGGAGCGCTCCGTAAACTTTGAACCCATGTGGTTGTTTACTCCAACCGCAAAAGGGATATCAGAGATATTGTCCTCCACAATCTTGACTATTGTTTCTGGCCCATCTCCCACATGGAGGGCGCCTGGGCCCGGATCACAGCGAGGGCTATGCGGTTCCATTGGCTGGTGAAGCATGATTTCATGCCCTGCAGAATGAATCTCCATAGCCAGACGGTGGGATTTTGGAAGCCGGGGTAAGATGGAAAAGGTAAGGGGGACGTCTATTTCAAGGAACTGCCTGGCACGAGCAAAGCTGTATCCGATATCGTCGATAATTAGGGCTATGCTGGGTTGAGAAAGGTCATTGTTCTCATATTGCTCAAATGCAAAGGCCTGTGAAAAAGTGTTTATCCCAAAAAGGCTTCCTGCCAGCAGCGACGCGCTTCTCAGTAGGAAAGATCTTCTGTCCATCGTGTCCGTCGACCCCCTCAACCTTGCATGTTTCGGGTATTGTACCATATATTGTGGTAGAAATCAAGAAGAAATACAATATGTTGGAAGAGGGTTCATTTTTTGGTGGAAATGGGGGGTGTTTTTTGACTTACGGGAAGGGCAAAAAAGGATCAATTAGCCGCAGACCCGCCTTCGCATAAAGCTACGGCGCGGCAAGCCCACGCAGACCCGCCTTCGCCCCTTCGACTTCGCTCAGGACAGGCAAGGCTACGGCGCGGCACGCAGACGCAGACCCGCCGTCGCATAAAGCTATGGCGAGGCAAGCAAAAGCATATCTCTCACCCCGATACAGTCGTTCCTCCTTACGGGGCAGGCAGAGCTCGCAGAGTTCACAGAGAGGGAATGAGTTTATCTCCCGCCTTCGCCCCTTCGACTTCGCTCAGGACAGGCAAGGCTTCGGCGCGGGACCCCCGTCTTCACCTGTACGCCTAACGCCTTGGATCCCAAGGCCTTAGGCGTAGAGCTAAACACGCATCCCTGCGGGAGGCTTTTGCTGCGCCTTAAAAGGGCTGCGAGCTGAGACCAATAGTGAGAGTAATGACTATCGTGAGATCAAAACTGAAACGAACTTGGATAGTGGCGGGACAGGCAGGACAGGCCCTTCGACTTCGCTTCCGCCTTCGCCCTTTCGGGCTACGGCGGACAGGTCGGCGCGACAGGCAGGACAGGCCCTTCGACTCCGCTCAGGACAGGCAGGAGGCGGAAAAGACCTAATTAGCCGCAGACACACGCAGACTAACGCAGACCCGCCGTCGCATAAAGCTATGGCGAGGCAAGCAAAAAGCAAATCTCTCACAGAGCTCGCAGAGCTCACAGAGAGGGAATGAGTATTTCTCCTGCCATCGCTAGAAATTCCACCTTGGGTTATTTCTTTCCTTTTGCGCTCTCCGTGTGTGTTCCTGTTGTCGTTGTGGCGACTGCTTGGGTTCGGGATCCTGCCTTGTCTGTTGTCTCGTGGCTCTTGAGTAATTGCTCCCCTGGGTCTGCGGAGTGGGTTTGTTCCGCGGGACTATGCGGGATTCTCCTGTGTTCGTTTGCTTTTTGCTCTTAACCTGCCTTTGATCTTCTACTTGTACTTGCTGTCGCCTTACGGGAGGAGATGAGGATTTCCTCTGTACGTTTTGCACGGCCTTTGCGGTGTGCCGTTGTTTTTCTGGCCGCACCTCTTGCTGTCTCGCAGACTTAACAGGCCTGCCCGTGCGTACAGTCTGTGTGTCCTTTCTGGTGTCCAGTCGAGCTTGTGTTCCCACGCCGGGCTTTTTCCTGTGTTCTGTCTTGCGAGATTCTGTTTTTGGCACGCGTTTATCAACGCGATTCGATCGGGCTAAAGTATCCCTGGTTTTTGAGGAGCTTGCACGTGTGTTTCCTACACGCCTGCTCTTCCTGGCATCCGGAATATCTCGCCGGACGATTTTGGGTTTGCTGGC
>JAFDFO010000052.1 GCA_019309815.1 Deltaproteobacteria bacterium | reverse complement strand
CTTGAGGCACAGCTTCAAAATGAGCGGGTGGGGATCTCAAGATGTGTGGCCCACGGCGATGGTGAGGAGGGCATACGAGCCTTTCTGGAGAAGCGCAAACCCAAATGGAGATAATAACCTCACGAGCAGCCCCCAAATAGAAAATCCCTGCGTGGACCAAGACCTCTTCGGGACGCATTTCACGGCCCCAGGCTTCCAGGATTTGGGAAAAAATCCTTTACTAATAGCGTGTTATGTAATATCCGTGTGTGGTACTATTTGATCGTCAGGATACAGAGAGTGAAATCGAATTCCAATTGACAGATGAGAAACTCCAAAAAGCAAAACGAACTCCTCGCCGTTGAGCGCCTGAAGGCGAGTGAGAGACTGGCCACCGAGATTGCCCATGAATTGAATACCCCGCTTGGCGGCATCTTGATGTACAGCCACCTTCTTCTGGATGATATGAACGGACGCGATCCGCTCAGGGAAAATGTGCTCAAGATTAACAAGCTGGCACATCGGTGTAAGATCATCTTGCAAGGCCTTATTGATTTTGCCAACAACGAAGACCTGGAGATGAGTCCGGTTGACGTCAACAGGACCATCCGGGACGTCGTAGGGTTCATAGAAGATCACGTGCTTTTCAAAGGGATTTCCATTGAGAACCACCTTGATCCCGCCCTCCCAAACGTCAAGGGGGATGAAAGCAAACTCGGACAACTCTTCATGAACCTCATCATCAATGCAGGAGAATCCATGGGGGGGCAAGGGACGCTTACTCTCTCTACAGATTTGGCCCCTGAAACGAACGACGTCCGGATCGCGTGTTCGGACACGGGCGGCGGGATTGCCGACGAACACAAGGGCAGGATCTTTGAGCCTTTCTTCACGACCAAGAAGCGCCTCAAGGGAACCGGTATGGGCCTATCGATCAGTCATGGTATTGTAGAATTGCACGGGGGCACGATCACGGTCCAGAGTGACAGAGGACACGGTTCTACATTCACTGTTTTCTTGCCCACACCAGATGGGCGTCCAGCCCTCTTGTCTGACAGAACCGGAACCCTGTGACAATCCCGGTTCCCTGTACCCTGTCCTTAGCAAACACCGGAGCAAATGGAACCGAGTTATAACATCTTGGTTGTGGACGACGATGCGTTCCTGCGGGATGCCTGCAACCAGGCTCTAAGCCGCCACGGTCATAGCGTAACCTTAGCGAAAAGCGGGAGTGAGAGTCTGGAACTGCTTGAAAGGTGGTCTTTCGATCTTATTCTGCTTGATCTCAAGATGCCTGACGAAGACGGCCTGACCATTTTAGCCACGGTCAAGGAAAGGGATCCCGAAGCCGTTGTCGTAATCATCACGGGATACGGTACAATTGAGACGGCTGTTCAGGCCATCAAACTCGGGGCTTTTGATTTCATCGCAAAGCCCTTCACACCAGATGAACTCCTTGAAATAGTCAACCGGGTCCTTAGAAACAGGAAACTCACCATTGAAAACCTCTACCTGAAGCAACGTCTGAAGGAAGAAACCCAGGACACCGACATTATCAGCAAAAGCGCAGCCATGGACAAGGTCAAGGAGATGGTCGCCATGGTGGCTCCCACGGACAGTACGGTTTTGCTGCAGGGAGAGAGTGGCACAGGCAAAGGCCTTGTCGCGCATAAGATCCATGAGGTGAGCCCGCGGCATGGACAGCCTTTTATGTCGGTGGATTGCGGCGTACTAGTGAGAACCTTGTTTGAAAGTGAACTCTTTGGTCATGTGAAGGGGGCGTTCACGGGGGCAGACTCCAGTCAGCACGGCAAGTTTGAAATGGCACACGGCGGAACCCTGTTCTTTGACGAGATATCCAACATTAGCCTGGAAATCCAGGCAAAGCTCCTGAAGGCAGTGGAAGAAAAGCGCATATCAAAGATCGGCGATCACAAGGTGATCAAGGTAGATGTCCGGATCATATCTGCCACGAACCGCAATCTTCAAAGGGCATTGGGGGACGGCCTCTTTCGTGAGGATCTCTTCTTTCGACTGAACGTCGTCTCCATTCAGCTCCCTTCCCTGCGGGAGCGCAAAGACGATATCCCACTGCTGGTAGATCACTTCTTGAACAGGTTCACCAGAAAACAGGGCAAGCCGATTGAAGGGATCTCCGAAAACGCCATGAAGGCGCTCACAGCGTACAGTTGGCCCGGAAATGTTCGGGAACTGGAGAACACGGTGGAGCGGCTCGTCGTCTTTGCACGAGACAAGATGATTGCGACACAGGACCTCGTCTATTCCAATACCGTGCTGTCGAGTGTACTATCCAGGGAGCCTCTGCGTCTGGAAGAGATGGAACGACTCCACATTATAAAGGTCCTGCAACGTGCGGAGGGAAACAAGACCCAGGCTGCCCTGTTACTCGGCATCGATCGGAAGACGCTCAGGACCAAGATGAAGAAATACGAGATTTTATCTGCCGCTGCCTAAATGCATGGCGCATAGGGCATAGCGTTTCTTCTTTCACGCTCTGCGCTCTGCGCTTTGCGCTATGCTTTCTTGTTCCGCATTCCCCACTCCGCATTCATCTCATTCCCCATTCCGAGTTCCGCATTCGTTCCATTCCGCACTCCGCATTCGTTCCATTCCGCACTCCGCATTCCGCACTCCGCATTCGTAAACCTCACGCCTTTTTCAGGGTGATCTCAACGATCTCGGGCCTGCAAAAGAGCCTGACCGGGGCAATGATCGTGCCTATGCCTCGATTCACGTACATCCGCACCTCAGGTTCTTTTTCTGACTCGTAAAGACCATGGGTGTAGGTGACAAAGAAGCCTGCCAGGGAAAAACCCCGTTCCCCGATCCCCGGAAGAATGACCTGCCCGCCGTGCGTATGACCCGCGAGGGTCAAAGCAACCTTCCAATCCTGTGATATCCTGAATATTCCGGGCCTGTGAGAAAGGAGAAGATTGAAACGGTCGGGAATGACGAGCCCAGAGAGCTTGGCCACATCCTGGAACTGTGCATCTGTTGCCCAGCCTGAAATCGGGTCCTCAGCGCCTATGATATTCAACAACCCCTCAAGTCCTTTGGGCGCCTGATGACAGTCACTCAACACGGATATCCCGGTCTTTGCAAACCCCGCTTTCATCGCGTCTATTCCTGTGTAGTAATCATGATTGCCGTAAACACCGAACACCCCCGCAGGTGCTTTCAGCTCGTCGAGGAGCGCAAGACAGCCGTGGATATAATCAGGGTTGTGGTTGACGTAGTCACCGGTGAGAACAATGAGGTCAGGCTTCAGCGCATTGGCGCGAGATACAATGCTGCTTATCGTCTCATATGATATCAGCGGCCCCGCGTGAATATCCGTGATATGAACCAGTCGAAGCCCGGAAAGGTCAGGATGAAGTCCACGATACGATAAAGTCAACCGCGATATCTCGGGGGTTTTGTTTTCATAATAGGTGCCAAAGGCCAGCACGCCGAGGGAAGCGCCTACCGTAGCCCTGCCTGAGTAGGATAGAAACCTTCTCTTTCCTCTATCGAACCCCGGCCACAGCAGCGATAACATCAGGGTTGCGCACCAAACCACCAGTAGGAACATCCCTGAAACGGCCGATGCGACTAAGAGAATGGCGTAGGGAAATATGATGAGTTCCCGATGCCACCAGGGCAGTTGATCCAAGGTGCCCGTCCATGTCATGTACAGGAAGGGAACAGAGTTTATGCCCACGGTGAGAAGCAATGAAATGAGCGCCCTTCCTGTTTTGGAAAGCGCCTGGGGCAGCATGAGCCGGATGAGCATGTACTGCAGGAAAACTACCAGGAGAAATACAGATAAAATGACTGCAAAAAACGAGGACATAGAGAAGAAACCGGTTGAGCTCAAAGCTAAAGGCTGAAAACTGAAAGTAGGGGAAAAAGGGTTGCTTTGAGCCTTCAGTTTTCAGCTTCAATATTACTATCGGTACTGAATGCTCAGGTGGCTGACGGCTCTGCCTAGCGCCTTTCTTAGTGCGTTACCTTTCCCCTCTCCGGCGAGATATTCCTTTATGAGGTCTTTCTTAATCGAAGCATTCCCAGTCCTGCCGTCTTTGAGGAGTGTCACACGGTATTCGTCTTTCTTCTTGGCCTGGCTGACGCCGATGAGCTGGACACGCTTGTCCAGTCTGTGAACCTCGTCCCGCAGGGTATCTTCCGCCAGTTGAATCGTCAATTTAGGCATCTTACCGCCCTTTCCATGTCCTACCGCACTTGATGTGGATTCGTGACAGTACTCTATGAACCAACACCCTGTCAAGACACACACAAACTTAACGATGCACCCAGCGCTCAAACAGATAATGCCCCATACCGGGGCATTTTGAACCGTCTCCGGGGACTATTTCCCCACTGACAAACTTGCCTCTGGCGCCAGGTCAAATTGTTGGATCTCTAAATATTGCGTAATATTAAGGATTTAGCAGCTTTTTCCGCCTGACGATTTTTTCGGGTTCAGTTGGCACGAAATTCGTATTAGAGTAATCCTTTTCACCTAGTGAATACAGGCCTATTCCCATCCAAAAAGCGAGTTATGCCGTTGTCAAACAGGGACGAAGTCATACTGATTATCGACGATGCGGAATGCATTCGAGATTCCTGCTGCCAGGTCCTGACCAAGGCCGGGTATCAGGTAGAAACGGCTGTCGACGGAGAAATCGGCCTGGCCAAAGCGAGAGAAATGAAGCCCGACATCGCCTTGATCGATCTCGACATGCCTGGCGCCCCCGGTCTGGAGGTAATGGACCGCTTGAACGAGATCAGTCCAAGAACCATCAGGATCGTGGTAACAGGAAACACCGCCCTTGATCTGGAGAAAGAAGTTATCCGTAAACGCCGCGCTCTCACCTACCTCACCAAACCGTTTTCCCCCGAACAGCTGAATCTGGTTGTTCAAGAAGCCCTTAATAGCAGAAACCCATCAAGACAGAAGGAGGAACGCCATGGCTCTTGACCCAACCAAATACAAGGATTGGGAGATTTCCGAAGAAGCTGAAAAGAATATGCCTATGCCCGATGAGTGGAGGGAAAAACTGGGCCTCGAAAAAGACGAGGTCCTTCCCATGGGAAGACTGGCAAAGCTTGACTTCCTTAAAATCATTGATCGGCTGAAAGATAGACCCGATGGAAAGTATATCGAGGTCACGGCCGTTACTCCCACGCCGCTGGGCGAAGGAAAGAGCACGACCTCATGCGGCCTGATGGAAGGCCTGGGCAAGCGCGGCGTGAACGTGGGCGGTGCCCTCAGGCAGCCCTCGGGTGGACCTACCATGAACATCAAGGGAACCGCAGCCGGAGGCGGCATATCCCTCCTTATCCCCATGACCGAGTTCTCCCTTGGGCTTACAGGTGATATCAACGACATCATGAACGCTCACAATCTCGCCATGGTAGCTCTCACGGCCCGCATGCAGCACGAGCGCAACTACAACGATGAGCAACTGCAAAGACTAACCGGTATGCGCCGGCTGGATATCGATCCGACCAAGGTAGAAATGGGCTGGATCATCGACTTTTGTGCCCAGGCCCTGAGAAACATCATCATCGGCATTGGTGGCCGCTATGATGGCTTTACCATGCAGTCCAAGTTCGGTATTGCTGTGGGCTCGGAATGTATGGCCATACTCTCCATTGTGAAGGATCTGGCAGATCTGAGAAAACGGCTTAATGAAATTACCCTGGCCTTTGACAAAAGCGGCCAGCCTGTAACCACAGGCGACTTGGAAGTAGGCGGAGCCATGACCGCATGGATGCGCAATACGATCAATCCGACACTTATGTGTACTGCCGAATACCAGCCCTGCATGGTCCACGCAGGCCCTTTTGCCAACATCGCAGTGGGGCAGTCTTCCATCATTGCAGACCGGATCGGCCTGAAGATGTTTGATTATCACGTCACGGAAAGCGGTTTCGGAGCGGACATAGGGTTTGAGAAATTCTGGAATGTCAAGTGTCGATACAGCGGGCTGAAGCCGCATGTGTCGGTCCTTACAACCACGATTCGGGCTATGAAGATGCACGGCGGAGGCCCCAAAGTTGTTGCGGGCCTGGCGCTTCCTGAAGAGTACACCAAGGAGAATCTGGAATTGGTGGAAAAGGGTTGTGAGAACATGGTCCATCATATCAACACCGTGCGCAAGGCAGGAATCAATCCGGTGGTTTGTATTAATTGTTTCCATACCGATACGGATGATGAGATTGCAGCGGTCAGAAAGGCCGCCGAGGCGGCAGGGGCGCGCTGCGCCAAATCCACGCACTGGGCCCATGGCGGTGAAGGCGCCTTGGAATTCGCCGATGCAGTCATTGATGCCTGTGAAGAAGAGACCAAGTTCGAATATCTGTATCCTCTGGAGATGAAACTTCGCGAACGAGTGGAAACCATTGCCAAAGAAGTATATGGCGCAGATGGGGTTGCCTGGACACCCGATGCTGAGGCCAAGGCAAAGATGCTTGAGGGGGACCCCCAGTATGACGAGTACGCCACCATGATGGTCAAGACCCATCTTAGCCTCACCCACGATCCGGCCCTGAAGGGCGTTCCCAAGGGCTGGACTTTGCCCATTCGCGACGTGCTGATCTATTCCGGAGCAAAATTTCTGTGCCCCTGCGCCGGCACTATCAGCCTCATGCCGGGAACAAGCTCGAACCCGGCGTTTCGCCGCGTAGACGTCGATGTTGAGACAGGCAAGGTAAAAGGGCTGTTCTAAGGCAGGTCTTCAAAAAAGGAACTTGGAGGAAGGAAATATCACAAGAGTGCAACATCGCAAAAGCGCCTACTGTTGACGCATTCTTCTTGAGGCGCTATTAAGGCGTTATTCCACCATTTTAGGAAGGGTTATGGACGAGAATATGAATAGAGACACTACAGTGGGTCCCTCCCAACATCCGGTTGGAGCAGTGATGGTGGTGGGGGCTGGAATCGCCGGTGTCCAGACGTCTCTGGACTTGGCAGATCTTGGATTCAAGGTGTATTTGGTTGAGCGCACCTCAGCCATTGGGGGGAAGATGGCCCAGCTTGACAAGACCTTCCCGACCAATGACTGCTCCATGTGCATCCTGTCACCCAAGCTGATCGAATGTGAACGAAACGCCAACATCGAAATCATCACGTTGGCAGAGCTCAAAGAGATCGAAGGCGAAGCCGGTCAGTTCAAGGTAACCTTGTTGAAGAAGCCGCGCTACGTTGATGAAGACCTTTGCACCAACTGCGGGCAGTGCAGTCTCTACTGCCCAATGCTCGTCCCGGACTCTTACAATGAGGGGATGTCAGGGGTCAGAAACCTCCATATCCATTTCCCTCAGGCGATTCCGGCCGTTCCGTATCTGGATCCGACAACGTGCCTGTTCATGACACAAGGGGTCTGCCACATCTGCACCTCAGCATGCCAGAGAAAGGCAATCGATTTCAGCCAGCAAGAACAATTGTTGGAGTTTGATGTGGGGGCGGTGATCCTTGCACTCGGATTTGACGCCTTTGATCCGGAAACAAAGCCCGCTTTCGGCTTTGGCCAGTTCCCTGATGTGGTGACCAGCATTGAATTCGAACGCATCCTTTCTGCTACCGGCCCATTCGAGGGCCATGTTCGCAGACCGTCTGACGGCAAGGAACCGAAAAAGATCGCGTGGATACAGTGTGTGGGTTCCAGAGACCCTGCTGCAGGCCGCGGGTATTGCTCATCGGTGTGTTGTATGTACGCCATCAAGGAAGCCATGCTGGCCAAGGAACATGCCACGCATGAATTGGACACAGCCATTTTCCATATTGATGTCAGGTGTCACGGCAAGGATTTTGAGAAATTCTACAACCGGGCAAAGGAAGAAACAGGGATACGTTTTGTCAAGTCCAAGATTGACACCGTAGCCCAAGACGAAGCAACCAAGGATCTCGTCATCCGGTACATAGATGAAAAATCGGCAAAGGTTGAAGAAACCTTTGACATGGTGGTGTTGTCGGTCGGGCTTGGCGCACCGAAACAGGCCGAGGAGATCGCAAAGAAACTAGGCATTACCTTGGGCCGCTACGGCTTTGTGGATACGAGCAGTTTCGAGCCGGTAAGCACCTCCAGGACAGGGATCTACGTGTGTGGGGCCTTTCAAGGTCCAAAGGATATTCCGGAATCGGTCATGGAAGCAAGTGCTTCAGCCGGCGCTGTGTCTGCGGGCCTGGCAACGGCCCGGAACACCCTGACTGAGGCACACGCCCCTCCTGACGAAAGGGATGTTGGCAGCGAAGAACCCCGCATAGGCGTATTCGTTTGTCATTGCGGCATCAACATTGGGGGTGTCGTCAATGTCCCCGAGGTCAAAGAGTACGCGAGAAGCCTCCCCCATGTCGTGCATGTCGATGAAAATCTCTTCTCCTGTTCTCAAGACACCCAGACCGAGATGAAACGCGTGATCAAAGAACATAACCTGAACCGCTTTGTGGTCGCCTCCTGCTCCCCCAGGACCCACGAACCCCTTTTCCAGGAAACCCTCCGTGAGGCTGGCCTCAACCGATATCTTTTTGAGATGGCCAACATCAGGGACCAGTGCTCATGGGTCCATGCGAATGAACCGGAAAAGGCGACAGAAAAGGCCAAAGACCTGGTACGGATGGCGGTAGCCAAAGCGGACTTGATTCAGCCTTTGGTCGAGCCAACGGTGCCGGTTACCAAGGCCGGGCTCGTTGTGGGTGGTGGTGCCGCCGGCATGACCTGTGCCCTGAATCTGGCTGATCAGGGCTATGAGGTCCACCTTGTAGAACGGGAAGAGTCTTTGGGCGGACAGGCCCGGAAACTCAATGTCACCTGGAAAGGGGAACTGATCAAGTCATATCTCGAAGATCAGACCAAGAGGATTCACGACAATCCCCGCATTCATGTGCATACCCAGAGCCGGATCAAGGAAGCGGAGGGCTTTGTCGGCAACTTTGAATCGACTATCTCTGACGGAAATGGCAAGGAAGTCCGGGTTCCTCACGGCGTGACGATTCTGGCAACAGGTGCGGAAGCCTACTCCCCCTCTGAATATCTTTACGGCCAGGACCCTCGTGTGTTGCTGTCATTGGAGCTCGACCAGGAGATTGCAAACAACAGCCAGCGGCTTGAGCAGGCAAAAACCGCTGTCTTTATCCAGTGTGTGGGTTCACGGGAACCCGACAGGCCGTATTGCAGCAGGGTGTGCTGCACCCATTCAGTCCGCAGTGCCTTGAAACTCAAGGAACTGAATCCTGACATGGACGTGTATGTGCTCTATCGTGACATCCGCACCTATGGGGAACGGGAAGACATATACAGAGAGGCGCGCTCAAAGGGGGTTGCCTTCATCAGATATGATTTGGAGAACAAGCCCTCGGTTGAAGAGAAAGACGGCAAACTGACAATAACGGTGAAAGACAAAGTACTGCAATGTCCTGTGGAGATCGAGGCAGACATTTTGACCCTGGCGTCAGCCATCGTGCCATCCGAAGGAAATGATGCACTGGCAAAGCTTTACAAGGTTGCAATGAATCAGGAACGTTTCTTCCTTGAAGCCCATGTAAAGCTCAGACCGGTCGATTTTGCCACCGACGGCATCTATTTGGCGGGGCTGGCCCATTATCCGAAGCCGATTGAGGAAAGCATTGCCCAGGCCCAGGCCGCAGCAGCAAAGGCGGGAGCGATCCTTTCTCGCGATTCTATCGTAACGCCGGGCGTCATTGCCCAGGTGGACGAAGCCCTTTGCCGCGGGTGCAGTCTGTGCGTTGAACTGTGTCCGTACGGAGCGATCAAGGTGGTGGATACGGAAGACGGCCGAAAGGCACAGGTAATCGACGTGGCATGCAAGGGGTGTGGGGTGTGCGCAGCCACCTGCTACGTGCACGCCATAGGCATCAATGCCTTCACGGATGAACAGTTAGGCTCACAAGTGAGGGCGTTCTTGAATTGACGATTGAAAATTGAAGATTGTCTATAACGAACTTCTTTTTCTCTTTCTATCGTTATTGCTCAATCGTCAATACCAATCAGTCAATTTTCAATCGCCAATCCAAAGGGGAGTTAGTTGTTGGTCGGTCAAAGATTTCAGTCGTCAGTTTTCAATAATCAATCAACAATCATCAATCGCCAATCCAAAGGGGGTTCATCATGGCAGCAAAACTGATCAAGGGCGGTGAGATTTCCAAACAGATTCGCGAAGAGGTCACAAAAGAAGTCGCGGAACTCAAAGAAAAGCATGGGTTAACCCCGGGACTAGCCACGATTCTGATTGGTGAAGACCCTGGTTCCAAGGTTTACGTTGGGCAAAAGGAAAAAGCCTGCAACAATCTCGGCATCTATTCTGACAGGGCCGACCTGCCTGATGATATTTCGGAAGCTGACTTGCTCGATCTCGTCCAGAAACTGAATCAGGATCCTAAGATCCATGGCATTCTGGTCCAGCTACCCTTACCCAAGCATATCAATGCCGAGCGCGTGATCTATGCCATCAATCCTGACAAGGACGTAGACTGTTTCCATCCGGTCAACGTGGGCAAGCTCGTGATCGGAACCGGGGTGTTTCTCCCCTGCACCCCCCACGGAATCATGGAACTGCTGAGGCGTTCCAATATTGCCACTGAGGGGCAGCACGTAGTGGTGGTGGGAAGAAGTAATATCGTGGGCAAGCCCGTGGCCAATCTCATGTTGCAGTCACCCCCGGGAGGGAATGCCACTGTCACCCTCTGTCACACAGGGACGAAAGACTTGGCGAGCTATACCAAAACGGCAGACATCCTGATCGTGGCCGTGGGGCGACCTAAGACAATCACTGCCGACATGGTCAAAGAGGGTGTCGTCGTCATTGATGTGGGTGTCAATCGTATCGGTAAAACCGAGGAAGGTAAGGCTATCCTGGTGGGCGACGTCGACTTTGAC
>JAFDFO010000004.1 GCA_019309815.1 Deltaproteobacteria bacterium | reverse complement strand
GCAGAAATCGAAAAAATGTTAACGGCGCTGATAAAGTCTTTAGAAAACAAACCCTTGAATCCTTGACCCCTTGAATCCTTGGACCCTCTTCTCCAACTAAATTGGAGAAGAACCATAAAAAGAGAGTATCGTAATGTAATGCCAAGGCGCTCTCAGATAGATGGGCGGAATTGCCAGTGCCCAGAGTTGTTTCTTATTCCGCATTCGAAAGGGGAGGTTGATACTGAAGAGAATTCGGGACAATTCCTGCCGAGGACTACCAGACGTGGAAGGGTACGTCTTGATTCTCTATGATCTTCTTCCTGATCACGGAAGTATTAAGGTCTACCGGGAGAAATTTGCTCAATAGTTCAGCGGTCTTGCAAAGCTTGATGCCTTCAACATGGAAATCGAAGTCTTTGAGCCGCGAAAAGAATCTCTCGAAGGTGGCAGGAAGTGTATCTAGAGAAATATTGTAATTCTCGTCGAGATGATAGACATGCGCAAAGTGATGTACGACGAGATAAAAACAGGCAGCAGAAAGGTACCTGGCGTTGCCTTCTTTGCGGAGCTCCGGGTAGAATTTGCTGACATGGATCTCTCTTGAAGTCGTGTCTAGGGATAAGACAATCACATAAGAAATTTGTGCTGCCGTGCTTTTGTCTGCGATGAAGTATTCGACACAAGTTTCCTCTTTGAAGTAGGAAATATCAAACCTGTCTAGAAGACGAGGCAGGTTCCTTTTCATAAACTGTGATTCTTCGCATGCCATAGCGATAAACCCTATTAGGAACAGCTTGCCTTAATATGGTTAAGCTTATATTGGGTGAGTAAGAGAAGTCAATCTTATACGTATTCATGATCTTTTCAGGGGAGACGGGAGTTCAGGTAAATGGCAGGTTCAAAGCTGGAGGCCAAGTACTCACATCTGGCTTCTATTGATTGATATATTCTTTCAGTGTTTGTACATCCTCTTTCGTAATTTCAACAAACTTGATTCCCATTCCATTGGGCGGGTTCGTTTCTCCCGCCTTTTTCCTTGCCCATACCACTTCGCCTTTGACTTTCAGGGGATCTGGAATACCTGGTAATTGTAGTTCGAGCAGAAACTGCTCGCCCTTCTGGAATGGATTTTCGGTCTTAATGAAAAGGCCACTGCTACCGACATTCTCTGTGCGCGCATCGAAAAAGGCCTTCTTGTCTGCGTATTTTAGTGACAAGGCCTTGCGGGTTCGAGCCTCCTGTCGTGATGAAAACTCGATGGCTCGATCAATCGTCTGTTGGAATCTCTTTACCAGGGCCTCGAAAATGGCCTTCAGCTCTGGAGAGAGCTTGCCGAATTCACTATTCAAATATGCGCTATCAATAATCTCAACGCAAGTTTCACCAACAGCCCGCGCCGTGCAAGTCCGTCTATCACCTTCGAAAAAACTGAGTTCCCCAAATACGTCCCCGGGCTCAATCTCTGCGATGATACACTTTGTTCCTTTAATCGTCTTGGAAATTTCCACAGTACCGGAGCGGACTACATAGACCCGGTCTCCTGACGTGCCCTCCTCAAGGATAGTCTTGCCATCGGGATAAACCTCTTCAGCTACTGTAGGAAGCATAGCAAGACTCTCCCATGAAAGTTTGCAGGACAACGCCGGCAAATGTTCTCCCTGCATTGAGGGTTTGTTCTTGGTGTAACATCAACTCGTCTTTCATGCGCACACTTCGTGTCCATCCACAGTTCTAAAGTCTTCTAAATATGATAGAATTTCAGTTGTGTGTCAAGGTACAAAGTCGCGCGGGGTGGCGGATGGGTCTCAACCCCATTCAACGCAGCCGAGCGCAGCGGTTGGATGCGGATGAAGGTTACGCACTGTTTGAGTCCCGACTTGTCGGGACGAGTTTGTGGAACCGCCGCAGGCAGTTCGACCCTTCGACCCTTCGACAGGCTCAGGACAGGCAGGCTCAGGACAGGCAGGCTCAGGATAAACAAGCTCACCACAAGCAAGCAGGGCAGACCCTTAGGCTTCGCTTCCGCCTACGTCAAGACTCCGTCGGACAGGCAGGACAGGCAAAAAAAAGGCAGGGTCAATAATGACCCTGCCTTGCTTCTATACGATTGAATATTGGGTTGGCTCTTAAGGCAGCCCTCCGATTGTTTGGGTTTGGATACAACTTGCCAGCTGGGATATCTGGCCCTGGGTCATTTCACCGAATTGTACGCCACATCGTCTCATGGCTCTGCAGCTGACCGGCAATGGTCCATCTGCTTTACATGTAACCGTGTCAGGTGTTTCCAGGTCTGAAACGGCCTTTATTGGTACTCTACCCAGGCACATATCACCCTCTGTCAAGTGTATGTCCAAATATGATTGGTCTGTAGGCCCATCGGGCTGGGAGTTGATATAGCGAAATGCAAGCCCACCCATGCTGATATCTAGAATTTGACCCAGTATGGAATTGCTTGGACCAAGGGTAACAAACGAACCTTCCGGAACCTGGTATCGTTGGTGTCTTCTGCCTTCTTTCTTCTCTTCCATAACGCACCCCCTATCGGGGAATCAACAATATGTCCCAGCCACACACTTATTTTCCATTAGTATAATCAAGTATATTTTAAAAAACAAGGGAAATAAGCAACGGCCACAAAATCGTCATTTTTTGCTGCAGGGCTGACGTCTAAGGACTAAGATAATCCTTCAGTGTCTGTTCATCTTCTTCTGTAATTTCAACGAATTTGACCCCCATTCCATTTGCCTGGCCCGGTTCTTCCCCCTGTTTCCTTGCCCACACCACTTCACACTTGATTTCCATAGTATTTGGAAGGCCTGGCAATACGAGTTCGAGCAGAAACTGTTCACCCTCTTCGAATGGATTGTCGGTCCTGATGAAGAGACCCCTGGTTCCCACGTTCTCTGTGTGCGCATCGACAAAGGCCGCCCTGTCTGCATAGTTCAGGGACAAGGTCTTCTGGGTTCGGAACTCTTTGCGCGATGTATACTCGACGGCTCGATCATTCATCTGTTTGAATCTTTTGACCAGGGCACTGAGAACGGTCCTGAACTCTGAAGAGAGCCTATTGTATTCGGTATCCAAGTATGTTCGATCAAGAATCCCAACGGAAGTTTCACCAATAGCCCGCGCCGTGGCAGTCCGTGGAACACTTCCCAAGAAACCGAGTTCTCCAAAAACTTCACCCGGCCCAAGCCTTGCCACAATATATTTCTTCCCGTCAATCGTCTTAGAAATTTCCACGGTCCCTGAGTTGACCACGTAGACCCAGTCTCCTGAAGAACCCTCCTCAATTATGATGTCGCCATCCTGATAAAACTCTTCAGATGCTGTAATAAGCATGGAAAGAACCTCCCATCAAAATTGGCAGGGCAACACAGGGTAGTTTTCCTTTCGAGGTATTACCCACCCTTTGGTTCGCATCATATCCGGTCCGCTCGATTCTGGTAGCAAGTATTCTCCGATTGCGCGTATCAGTTTATGAGAATTGGCCGGGTGCATCAATTTCGTCCGTGTCCTTAGAATATCAGGTTCAGGAGAAGTCCGTATTCCGTCGTTCGATTTGCCGGCTCTATCACGACTAGTCCGGTTGGTACGCCAAAATAAGTCAAAGGCACCTGGTTTGATTCGTCTATGTCCCAATATCTTACGAAGGGTTCAATAGACAGTGCAAAATATCTGGCAAGCTGCGCCTTGATCCAAAAAGACCCCCTCAAGCCATATCCGCCTCCCTGTTCGGCACTCAAATGCACGCGAGGCAGGCCATAGAGAACATCGGATAGGTCAGTCTCGGTCTTGGCGCTCCAGAGAAAGTCGTATTCTCCGCTTATCCCAAATGTCCACCTGGGGGAGAAGGCACCGAAGAGAGCAAGGCCAATGGGAGAGTACCAGTATGTTATCTCTCTTTCGTAAAAGCCGGTTCCCTCACCTTGATTGTTCCAATACCGATAGCCTACGCCCGAGAAAGGAGTCAGTAAACACTTGCCCATAGGAAAATCGAGGCCGAGCAAAGCACGCCATTCGAGTATCCAGTCCTCTGTGTCCCCCTGGAATGGAACCCTCGCCTGTGAGGATCCGTCATCCTCGCCATCCCCAATCTCCTGTAAGAATCCGTCATACTTGAGATCGCCCTGGGCGTACTCAATGCTTGTGCTTAGTAATGCCTTCTTATGGTACGTGTAACTTCCCATGATTCCGTACATGTCCCCATCTACTTGTATATCTATGCTCGGCTCCTCATAGAGGAAATGGAAGACTGAGGGGGCAATTGTGAAAGCGTGCTCAGGGACAACAGGCTGCGTAGCTTGGGCAAAACCGAGTGAAGATGAGAATACAAGACAGATACCAATAAGAGAAAGATACCTTAAGACTTCTTTGGCCTTTGCCGAGTTCTTTGTCATGGGATTCCTCCTTTCCTTGAAGGCTCGCAGCTCATAGCTGGTGCCTCGAACTCCTACTTATGAGTTTGTTGCCACACCACTCGTTCTAAAATGCGGATAAGGTTGTGAGACTCTTCGTCTATTTGGCTCTCCCGCACGAACCTGTATTTTGCAAAGGTGTTTAGTCTCGAGAGCAGTAATTCGCAGACTTCGTGAAATGCTGCCTTCCGTATTTCTAAATCTGTGGGTTTCAGTGCGATCCACTCTGTTGCAAGGGCCATTGTGCATGTACGACCTTGCTGGTCGGTTATGCAGACTGCCTGAGCATTGTATAGATACAACTTGTGTTCAAAGTTGACCTCCCAGCCCATGAGGCCAAAAACATCAATAAACTTACGGACTTCTTTGCAAAACAAGTTAAAATGTCTCTTGGTGGTCGAGTACACTATTTCTTCTTCTTCCATCTGTCTCCTCCTTTTAGGTTTACCACGGACCCTTCGACCCGCCTTCGCACAAAGCTTCCGCCTTCGCTGAAGCTATGGCGGACAGGTCGGCGGGACGGTTCGACCCCCTCGACAAGCTCGGGACAGGCCCCTCGACTTCGCTCAGGACAGGCCCCTCGACTTCGCTCAGGACAGGCCCCTCGACTTCGCTCAGGACAGGCCCCTCGACTTCGCTCAGGACAGGCAGGCTCAGGGCAAGCAAGCTTCTACCTTTGCATAAAGCTTCCGCCTACGTCAAGACTTCCGCCTTCGCCGAAGCTATGGCGGACAGGGCGGCGGGACGGTTCGACAGGCTCACCGCAGGCAGTTCGGCCCTTCGACAAGCTCGGGACAGGCCCTTCGGCAGGCTCAGGATAAACAAGCTCACTGCAGGCAAGCAGGGCAGGCCCTGCGGGAGGCCATTATGGTCCCACAGAAGAGCTGACCCCTATCCCCTGATCCCTGATCCATATCCAAAAAACCAGTTGCCTATACAATATGCGTATGCTACAAATTTCCTAGACTTCTATAATACGATTCAACAGGAGGGATCGATGGGAGCCTGGATAATGATGCCACTCAGTGTGCCGCTTCTCCACGTTGCGATGCTCCTGGCCTTTAACACCCTGGCGCTTTTTGCTGGGAGGTTGCGACTGGCACTTCTTGTTAATTACCTCTTTGCACTGTACTGGGGTTATGTGTCCAATCGAGAGCTCTTTGTTGGAGCTGAAATCGAAAACCTGAACTATTTTGATGCAGCCTATTTTGGGTTTGGCCTTGCGATTGTTCTTTTGGCCGCAATTGGATTCATGCTCCGCCAAGACTGACAGGACTTGCAGGCGATTTCCGAGGTCCTGACTCCATTCACGCCTCAATAGAAAGGGGAATGTCAGTGAAGATCAGAAAAGTAAGAAAGATCAAAAAAGGTCTTTGCAAGTGTAAGACTTCCTGCTGATTCTATTACCCGACGAAACGAAACCTTGCAGGCCAAAGATCTGGTTTGGTCTCCGCAGGACATTGTAATCCAAGGATGAATAGTAGGGAAGCCTTTGTCGTTGAAGCTGTGTGCAGTAGGTACTGTTCCTACTACAAACCCGATCGGGAAGAAGACACAGCGTGCGAGGGCTTCAAGTTTTTCCAGCGCCTGAGTAGTCAAACTCCCGCCATCCTGGCCGCTCTTCGCCCAAAGCAGAGCTACGCGTTTAAAGACTGTTATCATCACCTGCTGTACCATGCCCTGTGCAAGCGTTGTGATTTCCTCGTTGATGGATGTGATTTCACAGATCCCAACTGCACCGGCGATCCTCTTCCCTGCGGCGGGTACATCGCAGCGGATCTCCTCCTTGAACATTCGATCATGCACGAAAACCAGCTGGCTGAGACGTTGATCTCTGAGCAGGGATACATTGCCCTGCGAGATGATTGTGTTCTCAGGCATCTTGAAAGCCCGTACTTGTATGACATAACCAATGACGAGCTGTACGAGCTGGACCAGCAGGGATTTGAGTTCCTGACAGCATGCAACGGGAGCAGGCAACTGGCCGAGTTCCCTTTTAACAAGGAGTTTCTGGAAACCTGTCTCAAAGAGGGCCTTCTTGTCATAGGACCTCGGAAGGACTTGCGCCATTTCAAGCTCAGGCCATCTCCGATTCCTTCCCTGAGATATCTTGAACTTCAGTTGACCAGCCGATGTAATCTGAAATGCGGACACTGCTACCTGGGGGAACCAACAAAGAGAGACTTGCCCCTGGCTGCAGTGCTGTCCGTGCTGGAAGAATTTGAGCAAATGCAGGGGCTGAGGGTGCTTTTCTCGGGCGGAGAACCGCTCATGTATGCTGAGCTTCGCGCATTGAACGCGGTCCTGCCGCGATATGGGGTGCGCAAGGTTCTACTGACCAACGGGACCATGATCAGCAGGAAAAACCATGCGGATTGGTGCCTTTTTGACGAAATCCAATTCAGCTTAGACGGCCTCCAGAAAGGGCACGAACGGATACGAGGCGCCGGGACTTTTGACACTGTGGTGGATGGCATGGATGCGGTCCGGGAAAAGGGGATCCCGATTTCGATTGCGACCATGGTGCACCGCCACAACCTCGAAGAATTCGAAACTCTGGCCAAATGGGTTGGGGATCAAGAAGTCCTTGAATGGAGCATAGATGTCCCTTGTATTGCAGGCCGTTTGCTGGAGAACTTAGATTTCTTACCAACCCCGGAGGAAGCAGCCCCTTTTCTGAGATATGCTACCGGGGGGAGCTATCACGGTGCGGATGAGCCCTTTGCTTGCGGGTATCATCTGTGCACGGTCACGCCGGAGGGGGCTGTTCTGAAGTGCGGCTTTTTCGATAAGCCTTTGGGCTCCTTGAAAGACGGGCTCGAGACCTCCTGGAAGCGGATACGCCCTGTTTCCCTCAGCAATCTGGAATGCGCCTCCTGCTCCCATCTTCTGGATTGTAAGGGGGGATGTCGATTCCGAGCGGAAGGCCTTTTGGGGAAAGACCCGGTCATGTGCGCCCTTTATGGTGTAATGGAAAATACATGATTTGCAATGAGGTGAAAAAATGAAGCCCTTTGAAGTGAGAGAGAAAGTTGATGATTCCGGCGAATACATTCTTGGTGTTGACGCTACTGGGAGCCATGCCTGCTATCTGATTTATGGCGTGATGCAGCCGCAC
Organism: Deltaproteobacteria bacterium; assembly: GCA_019309815.1. Taxonomy (GTDB): domain Bacteria; phylum Desulfobacterota; class Desulfobacteria; order Desulfobacterales. The sequence continues at coordinate 37,075 of JAFDFO010000004.1, read as the reverse complement.
GAGAAAGGGAGAAAACTCAAACCCGGAAAGGGTCACGAAGAGCTCATCCTTGCCTTGAGGGGGGATTTCTCGGTTTCAGGGGACGCCTGGGGGTTGCTGAGAGAAGGGGAGGCTATCCATTTAAAGGGTGATGAAACCTGCATGCTTGAGAACAACTCCGGGGAAGAGGGTATCTACGTCATCTCTGGGGGGCATTCGGGTCGCGGCCATGGTCATCAATAGAAGCCACAGCTTCGATTGGAGTAATGGAGTATTGGAGTGATGGAGTAATGAGGAAGAAAACCAACACTCCAATACTCCAGTACTCCAATACTCCTTTTCTTTGTGCCTTGAGTGAACAGGAGGTCGTGAGATTCCTACCGTGGCATTCGGTCAAACAGGCCGGAGTGTAACCCGCGTTGGATTAGGCGGAGAAGGTGTCCTCAGGACTAACATGAATACACTGCAGGCCAGGGAAGTGATCTACGAGGCCATTGCCCACGGGATTACCTATTTTGACTCAGCGCAGGCCTATGCCGGCAGCGAAGGATATTATGGTACGGTCTGGACAGAGTCTCCACAGGTGCGGTCTCGAATCTTTCAGGCGAGCAAATCAGCCAGCAGATCCATGGCCGGAGCCTATGCGGACCTCGAGAATACCCTGGCCAATATGGGCATCGATTATCTGGATCTCTGGCAGATCCATGACGTGAGAACGGAAGAGGAACTGGAGACGATTGCAGGTCCAAGAGGGGCTCTGGAGGCCTTTCTAGAGGCCAAGTCTTCCGGCAAGGTGAGATCTATCGGCGTGACCGGGCACCACGATCCCAAGATTTTGACGAAGGCAGTTGAAGCGTGGCCTGTGGATTCGGTGATGATCCCCGTGAATCCGGTGGAAGCGGTCGTAGGGGGTTTCTTGACTTCGACCCTGCCGGCGGCAAGGGAAAAGGGGATTGCAGTCATTGGGATGAAAATCCTGGGGGCTTCTTACTACCTTCATCCGACACTGGGTGCATCCCCCGAGATGCTCATCAGGTTTGCCCTGTCGCATGACATTACCGTTGCTATAGTGGGCTGTTCAAAACCGCAGGAGGTTCACTCCCTGGCAAAGGCCGGGCGTGATTTCAGCCCGATGTCAGAGGCAGAAATATCTGAACTCGTGCAGAGATTCACACCATATGCAAGCAAGCTGGCATTCTATCGGGAGGTGTCGTAGGGCGGTTGGTACTATTCCTTGCCCAGTGAACCCTAATGTTAGGGTGAGTGCTTTGCACACTCGTGCGGATTCATGAGCGAGGGCGTTTCGGCCGTAGGTTCCTTTAGGGTAGCAGTGAATTTGTCAACCATGTGGTCGGGATGGTAGCTCTCCTTTGCCTGGCGCAGGCCCTGGATACCAAGATCCTGCTCACGGTTGATGTATTCGAACCCGCTCAGGGCATGCTTGGAAAACCACTGGTTGATAAGTTGACCGAGGCCCTGCACGCCGGGGATTGCTTTCTCAAAGTGCCACACGCCTGTATTGGGATTCAGTTCCTCACCCAAGGCATAGGCCTCGATTGCTCCATCGACGCGTATTGCCCCGCCCAGGATTTGAAGATCCCGATAGTTAATGAACGCTTCGCGAATAGCCACATACTCGTTGCATAAGCCTGGGTTCTTACCGCATTCGCGTGCCTGGCACCATCGATCCTGAAAGTCGAGGCACTCTGAAACGAGCTCAGGGATTATTGGCTCATACTCACATCTGTGGGCAGCAAGGCATTGCTTGATGTGATTACGCTTCTTGTGAAAACGCCTCCCCCGAAGCTCTGCCAGATCGGCAACCTTGTACACGTAGTCGGAATTGTCCCGATCGTGTGTGACGTTCAGGCCGGAATTGCGCAAGACGTTGGCTGTATCTTCAGGAATGCGGACAAACACTTCCAGGTCAATGCCGAGGGCCTGAGAGACAGACAGTGGAGAAGTTTCACCGAGGGGCGGGCCGAGAAGGACTTTCGCTGCATCGTTTTCCCCACGGGCATTGGCGAGGAAGACAAGAGAATCCTCTACCTCTGCCAGCCAAATGGGTCTGGAACCGCGCCACACAAAAAGGTTTGTGAAGGTGAACTCGGAAATCTTCGGGGGGTAGCGCCTCAGGTATTGCGCAACAAGAGATTGGTCACCCAACTCAAGCGGACGGATGGTGGCCATAGTTCTTCCCTGTCACAAAACAAAAGACATGTCAGCTCCAACAGCAAAACACTCCAGCTTGGCATCCCTCTTGGCAACAATCTGCTGACATTCTTCAACCATTTGATCCACACCCTGGTCTGTCCTGTCCTGGTTTAGATGAAACAGACCAAACTTTTTGACTTTTGCCTTTATGGCCAGCTCCAGAGCGGCGGTGTACACAGAGTGTCCCCACTGTTTGGTGACCTTATATTCCTCCTCGGTATACTCGGCATCATGCATGAAAAGGTCTGCCCCTTCTGAAAACGCTCGGTAGCTGTCAAATGAAAGACCGCCCCGGTGAGTATAGCCCAATTCATTGTCCGTGAGAAAGACAAATGTCTTCCCATCTTCAATGAACTTGTACCCGCTTCCCTGATTTGGGTGGCTCAGACGGATCGGTATAACGGTGACGGATCCAATGTCAAAGTGTGGTGCACAGGCAGGTTCGTAGCTAATTCGGGCCATGATATCCGCATATCTCACCGGGAAGTTGGGCTGAGACATAACCCTGGTAAGCATGGTTTCAACGTACTTCTGAGCAAACGGGCATCCCTGCATCTGGATTTCGCATCTCGGAAGATAAACGGGTTTGAAAAAGGGGAAACCCATGAGGTGATCCCAGTGTGCATGGGTGAAGATGATGTCGCACTTGTAACGGCCCTCTTTGACCATCTGGTTTCCGAGCCTTCGAATACCGGTCCCTGCATCCACGATGATGAGACGATCGTCTTTTGTCCTGATTTCCAGGCATGTGGTATCGCCGCCGTACTTGATGTACTCCTTCCCGGAAACAGGAATGGAACCCCTTGATCCCCAGCACTTGATGTACATATCAGTAACCCTTCGACTTCGCTTCCGCCCTAACGTGCTTCCGCCTTCGCCCTTACGGGCTTCGGCGGACAGGCAGGGCAAGCAAGCAGGGTTAACATAGGGGAATGACCAAAGGAGGTCAATGGCAAATGAGGCTGATGGCTGACAGCCGAACCTTCTGCTCGCCGTGAGCAAGAATAGGTGTAGGGGCGGGGTTTACCCCCACCCACTGATCGGGCCCGGATTATGGGACTTCCGGGCGGGGATAAACCCCGCCCCTACATGAGTGCATTCTGCATCCTCCGCCGAGTGCCACAAATTGACAATGTGTGGTTGGTGAGGTAAACAGTGTTGTCATAAGGAGGGCTTAACAAAGGAGTGAAGACAATCACAGTCCCTGGCTGGGGTTCGGCCGAACTGGAAAACCTGGTCCTCGATCTGAACGGCACACTTACCGAATCGGGAGATTTCATTCCTGGGGTCCTTGACTATCTGGAGAAGATGAGGGCTGAGGGATTCAGGATCTATGTCCTTTCCGGTGATACGCGAGGAGCCATCAAGCAGGGCCTCGAAAAACCTGCCGACGTCGAGGCGGTTATCACAAAAACTGCTGACGAGAAAAGGGCCTTTGTTGAGTCAATAGGCGCAGAGCACACAGTGTGTGTAGGCAACGGCAACATTGACGTGGAGATGTTCAAGGCCGCCAGGCTTTCCATTTGTACCATTCAGGCGGAGGGTGCCACGTTGCAGGCTATGCTGGCTGCAGACATCGTAGTCACTCATATCAACCAGGCATTTGAAATCCTCTTAGATCCTTCCAAAATGATCGCCACACTTCGCTGCTGAACTGCAGCATCTTTTTCCTTGACAACTCCGTCGCTATTTGCCTAGTCTAAGTCGTTACGGGAGTTGAGGAGCGGTCCTCATCAGTAACCGCAGAAGAGGTGACAGGCCCGTATCCTGCGGTGAAAGGGTGGATCGCCGAAGCCTGCTTTTGTCCTGTTGCAAAAGCAGTTTGGGCTTGGGGATAAGATCCTCAGGACTGTCACGGCTTCTCCGTGGAGCGCTCTCTCGGCTAAGGCACAGTTGGAGCGGTCTCCAGCTGTTTTTTTTTGGGAACGCAAAGCAAGGAGGTGTTACCATGTTAAGCGGGTGTTATACGGCACTGATGACCCCATTCACAGACGCCTATGATGTTGACTATGGGAGTCTGGAACAACTGGTTGAATTTCAGATTGCAGGCGGTGTGAGCGGGATTCTGGCTGTGGGTACGACAGGTGAAAGTCCCACGCTGAATTGGGAAGAGCACAATGAAGTTGTTCGGATCGTTGCAGAGAAATGCAAGGGGAAGTGCCAGTCTATTGCAGGTACGGGCAGCAACAACACCAGTGAAACACTGCAAAGCACCGAACATGCCGTTCATGTAGGAGCAGATGCAGCTTTGCTCGTCGATCCCTATTACAACGGGCCAAGCTCTCTTGAGATACGACGGGAGTATGTTGCGCCTGTTGCTGCCAAGTTTCCTCAGATGGAATTGATTCCGTATGTGATACCCGGGCGCACAGGGTGTCAGCTCTTGCCGGAAGACCTTCAAATACTCAACGAGCAGTTTGCCAACGTGAACCATGTCAAGGAGGCCACAGCCAGCCTTGACAACATGAAAAGGACGCGGGAGTGCTGTGGGGCTGACTTCACCATCGTGTCCGGTGATGATGGGATGACCTTTGACATGATGACCGATCCTGCCGTCAAGGCAAGCGGCGTCATTTCCGTTGCTTCAAACATAGCGCCCAGGGCGGTTCAGGAGATGACCGCGCTGCTGGCCCAGGGGAAGACAGCTGAGGGCGAGCAGTTGATGAAGGCGCTGGGCCCGCTTTTTGGGATTGTGACCGTAAAGACCCAGGAAGACACACCTCAAGGGTCAGTGGGGTGCCGCGCGAGGAACCCCCTTGGCACGAAGACCCTGATGGCGGTGCTCGGAATGTCGGCCGGAACATGCCGCCAGCCCTTGGGGAAGATGACCAAGAACGGCCTAAACGTGGTGTTGGAGGCTGGTCGCACGGTGTGGAAGAACAATCCGGAGATTCTTCAGCCTATCGGGGATTTCTTTAACGTGGATGTTGAAGCGAGACTCCATGACGATTCGTTCCAGGCGGGGCTGACCTACGACTCATACTAGACAGGCTAAGGGCACAAGGCGTAAGGCGTAAGGTAAAGGGCATGGCGACATTGTTGTCGTCATGCCCTTTTTTTGTAGCCGATTTGGGGCTTGCAACTCAGTTGCATTCGAACTAAAGTGAGGGGCATGTGCAAACATTGTGACTACACTCAGATGCTTGAAGTTCGCGGTGTGGATCCGACCCCGCTCCGTGAGGAAGTTCTCAGGTCGGTCGGAGAGGAGCAAAGACCGCTGTCAGCGGCTGAAATCATGGCGGCTGTGCAAGACCGGATGTCCATCAACAAGGTCACCCTTTATCGCATTCTGGATCTCCTTGTAGACAAAGGCCTGGTAAAGCGCCTGTCAGCAGGAGATCGAGCGTTCAGGTATGGCATGGGAGAGACACGCCACCACCCCGATCACCCTCACTTTGTGTGCAGTGCATGCGGGATCATGGAGTGTTTAGGGCCGCATTTACTCCCTTCTAATGTAAAGGAGTTACAGAGCAAAGGTGACCGGGTTATCAAGAATGTAGAACTCCGGTTTGAAGGGATCTGCGAAAGCTGCCTGCAAAATGAGTAACTCAGCGGCGAGGCAGATACATGTGTCGGGTTTTTGCCCTGCAATGCAACTGAGTTGCGCGATCCTCGCAATAGACGGAGAATGAAGTGACAGGGAAGGGCCGTATACGGACAGGGCTTTGCTTGGCCGTTGTTTTGGCCATAGCCTTGTTAAAGGCCGCGCTGGTTTGTTCAGAGCCCTTAGATGATGCGAATGAGAGAATCAGGGTCTTTGTCAGCATTCTTCCCCAAGCCTATTTTGTGGAGCGTGTCGGCGGCGGGCGGGTCGATGTTTCTGTTATGGTTGGTCCAGGGCACAGCCCGGCCACCTATGAACCTATGCCGAAGCAGATGGCGGAACTGAGTAGAGCGAAACTCTACTTCCGCATCGGTGTGCCGTTTGAAAACGTTTGGATGGAGCGTATCAGCAAAGCAAATCCTGACATGAAGGTGGTAGATACGCGCAAAGGCATCGGACTCATGTCCATGAAAGGCCATAATCACGCCGGATTCCAAGCCGAGCGTCAGAACGGAGGTTTGAAGGATCCGCACATCTGGTTGAGCCTGAGGCTGACCAGGACTGTAGCTCAAAACATCTATGAAGCCCTTGTCTCTGAGGATCCGCTTCATCAATCTTCCTACCAGGACAACCTGAGAGCATTTCACTATGACCTGGATGACCTGGATGCAGAAATCGCTGAGATCGTGAAAAACGACGCAACCCGCAAATTCATGGTCTTTCACCCGGCCTGGGGATACTTTGCCCAGGACTACGCCCTGGAGCAAATACCGATTGAAACTGAGGGCAAAGAGGCAACGGCCAAAGGCCTCGCTCGTGTTATTAAGGAGGGGAGGAAAGAAGGGATCAAGGTCATATTTGTCCAGAAACAGTTCAGTGAGAAGAGTGCCGCTACCGTGGCAAACGCCATTGGCGGGAGGGTCATCCAAATCGACCCCCTGGCCAGGGACTATCTGAACAACATGAAGAAGATCGCTCAAATCTTTGCAGAGGTGCTGCAATGAGCCGGAAAAAAGTAGTTGTCGAAGTAGATCACATTGATTTTGCCTATGACGGGAATCTCGTTCTTGAGGACATCACCCTTACTGTTGAGGAAGGTGATTTCCTTGGTGTGGTTGGCCCGAACGGAAGCGGGAAAACAACCCTTTTGAAGATTATCTTAGGCCTCATTCATCCAACAAGGGGGAAAGTCCGGGTGTTCGACGAGTCCCCGGAGCGGGGGCGTCACTTCATCGGCTATGTTCCTCAGCACGCAAACCTGGACACAAGCTTTCCCATCAGTGTCACAGACGTGGTGCTCATAGGCCGATTGGGTCAGGCCCCTGTGCTGGGGCGGTATCGGAAAACCGATCGGCAGGCAGCGGAAGAGGCGATGCGCGAGACTGAAATCTATGATCTTTGCAACAGGCGTTTTGGCACGCTCTCGGGCGGACAGCAGCAGCGGGTTCTCATGGCCAGAGCGCTGGTGGGGCAACCCGAATTGCTCCTGTTGGATGAGCCGACAGCGAGCATTGACGGCAGGGTTGAGCAAGACATCTATCACCTCCTGAAGAAGCTCAACGAAAAGGTTACCATTATGCTCGTCTCTCACGACCTGGGGTTCATCTCTACCTACGTGAACCGTGTCGCCTGCATAAACCGGCGACTTGTATGCAACCCCACGGAGAAAATCACGGGGGATGTGATTGAGGCTTGCTATGGTGGGCCCGTGCATATGCTGAAACATACGTGTGAACTCTAAATACAATAGGAGACTGGAGTAATGGAGTGATGGAGTACCCGCCTTCGGTAAACCTACGGCGGGCAAGATGGAATAATGGAATGATGGAATGATGGAAAACAAAAAGAATCTTTTATCAATATTCCAGTATTCCAATATTCCGGTTTGTTACCGGTACAGGGCATTATTCTAACAACCACTCAGTTAACGGGAAAATTGTTTGATGCTCGAATTTCTTGACGTTTTCATAAACCAGAGTTTCATGCAAAATGCCGTCGTCATCGGTTTGCTTGCCAGCGTGGCCTGCGGGATTATGGGGACCTATGTGGTTGTGAGACGAATCGTTTTTATCAGTGGCGGTATTGCTCATACGGTCTTAGGGGGTATGGGAATCGCCTACTACTATGGCCACAATCCTATACACGGTGCTGTGGTGTCAGCCCTTGCGGCCGCTCTTATCATCGGATTTGTAAGTGTGTACTATCACGAGCACGAAGACACACTGATCGGTGCTCTTTGGGCAGTGGGGATGGCCGTGGGATTGCTTTTCATCTATAAGACACCCGGCTACAACGTGGATCTGATGAGCTATCTTTTTGGCAATATCTTGATGGTCCAGGGTGAGAGTATTCGCGTGCTGGCCTATCTTGATGCCTTGATCATTGTTTCTGTCGTTGTTTTTTACAAGCGTTTCCTGGCCGTGTGCTTCGATGAGGAATATAGTCAACTCCAAGGGGTCGGTGTGGTGGGGACATACCTGCTACTCCTTTGTCTCATCGCACTCACTGTGGTAATCCTCATTCAGGTAGTCGGCATTATTTTGGTGATTGCATTGCTGACCCTACCTGCAGCAACTGCAAGGTATTACGCCCACAGCCTGGTTCAAATGATGGTTTTGGCCTCCATTCTGGGGGCCGTCTTCACGACTACGGGGCTTGTTGTATCGTATCAGCCCAATCTTCCTGCCGGAGCGACGATCATCGTGGTTGCAGGAATAGCCTACCTTCTGGCCACGATTCTCAAGGGGGTGACCTTTCGATTCCGTGGCCCCAGAGATTAGCGGTCTCACCCTCCGGGCACAGTTGAACACGCAGGGATTTGTGTTGCAGTTGGATTAGGTATTGACACGGTGCTGACGTGTTGTTAAATAAATTGATAATCAATTGCAGGTAGTCACCATGAGAAGCGAAATCGAGGTGTTCAGAGGGTTTATCCGCAAGAAGGGGCTTCGAAATACCCCTGAGCGGGAAACCATTATCGCAGAGATATTTGCTACCCACGATCACTTTGATGTTGATGAGCTCTACCTGCGCCTGAGAGCCCAGAAGAAGAAGATCTCCAAGCCTTCCATTTATCGGTTGATTCCGTACCTGCTGGAATCAGGTCTTATCCAGGAGGCCTATTTTGAAGATGGTCACTGGCACTACGAGCATATCTACGGGCATGAACACCACTGTCACCTTCGATGTCTGAAGTGCGGAAACACAGTGGAGTTTCAGGAGAAGGCCCTGCACAAGTTGGAAAGGAAGATGGCCGAGAAATATGACTTTTTAGTCAAGGGACACAAACTGGAGGTCTTTGGGTACTGTCCTAAGTGTAAAGTACACATATGAACCCATCTGAAAAACGCGTCTAAGGCCCCATGGCTGCGTTGCGGGCCAGCTCAAAATCTTCAAGCTCATCCCGCTTGTAGCGGGACTCCGCCTTTTCGCCGTCCCGCGTTCCCGACGGCAATCTCGGGATTTTCAACTTGCCCTGAGCCCTGATCCACATTTTTGAGATGGGTTCATGCCTCTCCTCTTATACGTTGAACTAAGCGAGCCCTACCGCTGTTCCGCCCTGGAAAATTACAAAAGCAACGATCCAGGCCAGAACTGTGCTGTAGCCCACACTGAATGCTGTCCACTTCCACGAATTGGTCTCACGCCTGATGACCGATACCGTGGCAAGGCATGGGACGTAGATAAGCACAAAGGCCATCATGGCATAGGCGGAAAGCGCTGTCATTCCGGACTTTCGCAGGGCTGATTTGAAGGCCTCATTCCTGTTGTCCGCATCCGCGGCGATGGCGTAGAGGACCCCCATGGTGCTCACCACGATCTCCTTGGCGACAAAACCAGTCAGGAGGGCAACGCTTCCGCGCCAGTCAATCCCGATGGGGGCAAAGACCGGTGCGAAGACCTTTCCCAGGCGGCCCATGTAAGAGTTGCTGATTCTTTCTTGAGCCCTCTCGGCTTGCAGGGATGAGACGGCCTCGTCTCTTTCCCTCAGGAGTTCCTGCAGACGATCATCTTGCGCCGCGGCTTCGCGAGCCTCGTAGTGGGCGGTGAGGGTTGCCATCTCGCTTTCATAATCCCTGGCAAATTGAGGCTCCCGCGGAAAGGCACTCAGGAACCACACAACGATGGAGCCGATCAGAATGATGCCTCCCATTTTCTTCAAAAAGATCTTACTTCGATCCCACATGTGAATGACCAGCCCCTTCAGCATGGGGACCCGGTATGGGGGAAGCTCCATCACAAAGGGCGCCACTTTCCCCCTGAGGAGCGTGGATCTAAAAAGGCGTCCCATTGAGATGGCCAGGACGATGCCCAGGATATAAATGGAAAAAATGGCGTTTCCGGCCTTGGCTCCAAAGAACGTCCCGGCCAGCAACACGTATACGGGGAGCCTGGCTGAACAGGACATCAACGGGTTGATCAGAATTGTCAGTATGCGATCCTTTTCACTCTCGAGTGTCCGGGTGGCCATGATCGCAGGAACATTACAACCGAAACCCATCAGCATCGGGATGAAGGATTTTCCGTGAAGTCCAATGAGATGCATGACCTTATCCATCAGGAAAGCCGCGCGGGCCATGTACCCGGTATCCTCGAAGAGGGCGATGCAGAAGAAGAGAATGAGTATGTTGGGCAAAAATATGACCACACTGCCAACACCAGCAATGATGCCGTCCACGATCAGATCCGCGAAGAGCCCCGCGGGCAGGACTTGACTGGCAACCCGGCTTGCCCAACCCACACCAGCGGCGATCCACTCCATGGGATATGTGCCCAATGAAAAAGTCAGTTGAAACATCGCCCATATGAAGAAGAGAAAGATAGGCAGACCCAGCAGGCGGTTCGTCAAGATCTGGTCTACGTGCCGGGACACATCTACCCGCCTCTCCGAAATTGTCTTCATCGTCTCTTTGATGATACCGGCCACGAAACCATATCGATGGTCGGTCATCACAATCTCGGGTTCTTCATCAAAGAAGTCCCGGATTCTTTCACGCAGCAATTGTGCTTCTTTGAGTATGGCCCCCCCCTGGGGATCGGCGATTTGCTTTACTCGCTCTTTTACAATTCTGTCGTCTTCAAGAAGCTTTACTGCAATCCACCGGATGTTGTAGGGGGCCTTTTCCCCTACCTTTTCTTTGATGAATTCTGACAGCTCTCCTACAGCCTTCTCAATATCTCTGCCGTAAGAGACGCGCCGCGTGCGAGGGAGCTCTACCTCGGCCCCGACTATGGTGACAATCGCTCTAATGAGATTCTTTGTCCCCTCGTTTCTGTTGCCGACCGTAAAGACGACGGGGACATCAAGAAGCTCAGAAAGCTTGTCCCCATCGATCATGATGCCGCGATCTCTGGCCATGTCGTTCATGTTGAGTACAAAGATGACCTTTGTGTCGAGTTCGCGCAGTTGCGTGGCAAGGTAGAGATTGCGTTCGAGATTCGACGCGTCAATAATGGCAACTACGACATCCGGCCTGTCGTCCAGGATGAAGTTGCGGGCTACAATTTCTTCAATGGAGTACGCCGTCAGACTGTATGTGCCAGGCAGATCAACAATGGTGAGGTCATACCCGTTGGTGGTGACACGACCTTCCTTTTTTTCCACGGTCACGCCAGGCCAATTCCCTACTTTTTGCCGGGTGCCCGTGAGATTGTTGAAGATCGTGCTCTTGCCGGAATTGGGATTTCCGGCGAGGGCGATAGATATCGATGTTCCGGACATGGGTTATGTTCAACCCTTTATATTTTCGACTTCGATGTGGGAGGCTTCATCGACGCGCAGCGAGACATGGTACCCTTTCAGGACGAGTTCGATCGGATCTTTGAGGGGCGCATATTTTTCAACGTAGATTTCAGTGCCGCGCAAGAAACCCATTTCAAGGAGCCTTCTGCGAAAAGGCCCTTCACCCCCAACACGGAGAAGTGTGGCCGTCTGGCCCTCTTTTAGTTCACTCAGGTTCAAGGCAAGTCCCTTCTGCGCCCATTGGGTCTCACCAGGATCTTCTTAGCAATACCTCGCCCCATGGCGAGACGGGTGGCGTTTGCAGCCACGATAAGCTGCCCCTGACCGCTGTTGGTTATGACTTCCACCTGGTCGCCCTTTTTCAGCCCGAGGGTGGCCAATCGTAGCTGGGCGCCCGAGCGTCCCATGAATTCTTCCACTATACCACGTTCACCTTCCTGGGCAGCCGCAAGCGGCATCAAGCGAACGCGCTCCTTCAGGCACTCAGAACACAGGCCGTACATCTCCATTTTGTGCTGAAGCACGTGGAAACCATGCAAGGCGGCTATTTCAACCTGAAGGCCTTCCATCTGGCTGTTTTCAAACTCGACAATCTTCCCGCATTTCGTGCAAATGAGATGGTCATGGTGAAAACCGATGTGTCTGTGCTCATACAGGGGAGGGCGTCCTTCAAACTCCTTCTTGACTGCAAACCCGTAACGGCAGAGAAGGTTTAGTGTCTTCTTCACGAAGTCCGGTTCAAAGCTGTATCCACTATCATGCAAAGCATCCATGAGTTCTTGAAAACTGATGTGCCGCTCAATACGCAGAAAGACCTCCAGGACGGCCAATCGGTCCGCTACCCGATCGACTCCTTCGGCTTTGAAAAGCCTATTAAACTGCCTTCTTTCCTGATCGTGAATCGTGTCCACTGGTACTCTTCCTTATTGCAATTGAATCACAATAGAGATAGTACAGCACCGACAGCTTGTCAAATCTTTTTTTGAGATTCCAGGGCGGAGTGGAGGTTGTTTCCCTTAATCCCTGGTGTGACCCGGCAAGGTTACGGTGGAACAGGTTCCCGAAGCGCATTCCCTTGATTGGACCGTTCGGCCTTTAGCTTGTCCTTTTCCTTCGCCCATGGCATAGCTCGCGGTGCTCAGGACACGCTCGAAGTTTTCAGACCCGCAATGAGGGCATTTCATCTCCACCTCATCTTCAGCACTCATCTGTAAGATCTCGAAGACCTCATTGCACTTTGAACAGCGGAATTCATATATAGGCATGGCAATCTTCCTTTCAACGCTTTCTGTATTGAGGTGTCACTCGAAACTGTGAAGAGTAGACTCGAAGTTTCTTGTCTTGTTTGCCCGCTTAGAGTGGCTGTCCGAGCGACAAATTATAAATATAGCAGAAGGGCAGGAAGTCCGCAAACCTTTTGTGTTCAGCCTGACGACCCGCCTTTTTCTTGACCATTTCCGGCGGTTTTCCTATTGTTCAAGAGAATATGGGTGAAACAAACTGGTATGTTGTCACAGGGGCGCCATCTTCAGGAAAAACCACCCTGGTCAGGGAATTGGAGAGGCTTGGATACCGGGTCGTCCATGAGGTAGCCAGGGACTACATTGAAGCTCAAATGGAACAAGGACGAACCCTGGAAGAGATCAGGGCGGACAAGAGGTCTTTCGAGACTTGGATACTGACTGCCAAGGTAGCTATAGAGGCGACGCTGCCCAAAGATGAAGTCATTGTCTTTGATCGGGCTATCCCTGACAGCATTGCCTACTTTGGGGCAGCCGGTCTTGATAAGACGGAAGCGGTTCAAAAAAGCCCTCGCAATCGATACAGAAAGATTTTTTTGCTGGATTGCCTTCCGTATAAGACCGATCGTGCCAGAATCGAGGACAAAGAGACTGCTATGAAGCTGGACGAAGGTCTTGAGCAGAGCTACAATATGCTCGGCTATGATGTAATAAGAATAGGCGTGATGTCCATACAAGAAAGGCTGGAGATCGTTTTGCAGGAGATCGAAAAGAAGGCTTAGGAATGCGGAGTTTCGAGTGCGGTGATGTTCTCAAGCCGCTAGGCGCTATAGAACGAATGCGGAGTGCGGAATGAAACGAATGCGGAATAGAACGAATGCGGAGTTCGGAGTGCGGAGTGCGGAACGAAACGAATGCAGAATTCGGAATGCAGAATGCGGAATGAAACGAGTGCGGAATGGGGAATGCGGAGTGCGGAACGAAACGAGTGCAGAATTCGGAATGCAGAATGCGGAGTTCGGAGTGCGGTGATGTTCTCAAGCCGTCAGGCGCAATGCGGAAAGAATGAAAAACGATATCGTCATGGAATGGGGGTGCTTGTTTTTCAATTTTCAATTTTCAATCTTCAATAGTCAATCCACAGGCGAGCGCTCAATACGTAATTTTCAATCGTCAATCGTCAATCCAGAAGGGGGTTTTTATGGAGAGACACGTGGGTCAGTCTGTCGTCGAGGTGAGCCAATGTGACATCACCGAGATGGAGACTGATGCGATAGTTAATGCAGCCAATGCACAGCTCATCCTGGGTGCTGGGGTCGCTGGTGCGATCAAGACAAAGGGGGGGCCAAAGATCCAGGAAGAATGTAATGCCATTGGCGGTACCTTTGTAGGGGGTGCAGTGATTACCACCGCAGGCAATCTGAAGGCCAGGTACGTTGTCCACGCTGTCGGCCCTCAGATGGGAGAAGGGAATGAAGACGAGAAGTTGAAGAATGCCACCCTGAACAGCTTGAAGGTAGCCGATGATAATAACCTGACCACCATCACCTTTCCGGCTATCAGCACAGGGATCTTCGGCTTTCCCAAGGAGCGTTGCGCAGAGATCATGCTGCAGACGGTGGTGGATTACCTGAGTGGAGAGACAGGGCTGAAAAGGGTTGTCTTCTGCCTGCACGGGACACCGAGCTTTGAGATTTTTTCAGCCACGTTGGACCGTCTTTGACGCGCCTCATTGCTGGTTCAACAGCTTGGAAGATCTCTGCGCTGCTCGATATTCTGACAGGATAATGTTGCGAGGAAAGTTGGCGCTGGAGAAGTAGGGAAGGGTTGCTGTCAAGAACCGCTCCTTCAGTCCTTCGAAAACCTCGTCTTTTTCGGTTGCGGCAATGAAGTTCCGGCTCTTCTCATAGGAGTACGTAACTTTGTCGCCCACTGCCCTTTGAATGGCGTCAAGAGGGGGAGTTCCTGCATCCTGGCCTTCGAAGTACTGCGGGTCCACTTCAATGTCTATCCGAGCCTCAAAAGAGACCAGCCACCTGTCTCCAGCAACCTTTCTTGAGCGGTCGTGAAGCTCAAGGGTGAGGCCGTTTTGGAGTTCTATTTTGTCGATGAGTTTCTCTTCCATACGAAAACCAAAGAATTATCACGCTTCTTCTCAAGGCGCAGCCGCAACACACGAAAAAAAGAAGAAAACACGAAAAAAGAATAACCTAACAAAAAAACCTATAGCCTCTTGCCTCTCGCCCCTCGCCTTGTGTCATCTGCCTCTTGCCTCTTGCCTTACGCCATGCGCCTTTTTCTTATCATATCTTAAAAAGAGTCAATTGTGGATCCTCTTTTTTTGTGCACGTTTTTGCCGCGTTCCCCTTCCTCAAAAAGAGAGATGGTTCCGAATTCGCCGTCATATCCCGGGGCAATGTGGACCTGGCCGTTTCGCATTCTCTTCACGGCCTCAGCAAACAAGGGGGGACCGTCCCGGTCAAGGGCCTTTACTGGAATCTTTCTCAAGATTTGAAATTCCGGACCAAACTTTTCAAGGAGCGCGTGATACGCTTCGGTCACCCTCTTGCTCTTGGGACCCACCTGGAAGATCTCGGATAAGATATCAGTCAGAGGAAGAAGGCTGGTGTAGGGATGGGCGCTTTGCGGTTTCTCACCCGTTGTTCGGGTGGATAGTTCTTCAACGCGGTGCATGACGCCGACGGTCACCGGTCTCCCGCAGACAGGGCAAAGCCCGTCGTTGTCGATCGTTTCAACGGGAGAAAGCCTTGCCCCGCATTTCCGGTGGCCGTCAAAGTGATACTTTCCCTCCTCGGCAAAGTACTCGAGTGTGCCCAGAAAACGGTCCGGATCCCCCGTCCGCAGAGCGTCCCTGATAGCAGGGTAGGAAAGCTTTGTGTCAAAGAGGTTTGCCTCCCTTCCGAGATTTGCGGGAGAATGGGCATCAGAATTGGATACCAGGGTGAGGCCGTCCAATGACGAGACGCGCCAATTCATGGCGGGGTCTGAAGAAAGTCCGGTCTCTGCGGCAAATATGTGTGGTGTGAGATCGTCAAAACATTCTTCAATTGAGTCAAAGCCCGACTTGGATCCCAGGACGGAGAACCATGGCGTCCAGATGTGGGCGGGGATCAGGAAAGCATCTTCGGAAGTCTCAAGGACAATTTCAAGGAGTATCTTGCAGTCAAGCCCCAGTATGGGCCTGCCGTCAGAAGCGATGTTCCCGATCTGAGCAAGCTTCTGGTTTATTTCCCGGGCCACTTCAAGCGTGGGTGCCATGACGAGGTTGTGGACTTTGCGCGTCTTTCCATCCTTCTTGTAGATACTGCTGATTTCTCCACTCAGGATGAATCGAACCGGCGCTTGGCAGCCGGCCGGTACCATGTGAGCTGTTTGTGCAGCATGCTCAGACTTCAGGCTAAAAAGGCCGTCTTCTGCGAGTTCGAGCTTCCGGGACAGCTCTGAGAACCACTCGGGGTGAGTGAAGTCACCCGTGCCAACAACGGTGATCCCTTTCAACTGGGCCCAGGCGTTCAGGTATTCCAGATTCAGGTTCCTGGCGGTTGCCCGTGAAAGATGGGAATGGATGTGGAAATCAGCGACGAATTCCATCAGTGATTATTGATGATTCCATGGCAAGGGAAGAAGCCTAAAGTCGTGTTCCGGAAGTTGTTTGCAAAAGTAGAAGCAGACTGGAAAATTCCAAATCCCAAGCACCAAATTCCAAATTCCAATACCCAATGACCGAAACAGGGCTAAGGGCCATCGTGCCCGAGGAAACAGGTTTGGAATTTGGAATTTTGGTCATTGTGATTTATTTGTTATTTGAAATTTGGAGCTTCTACTCTTTGGGTCCCATGCTATCTCGAAAATTGTGTAAGTTATTCATGAGACCCAACACTAGGATCGCTGCCTCCATTTAGCAGATGCGCGGCAGCTGTTCGCCGGCGAGCATGTCAAGGATCCGAGTCCCTCCAATCTCAGTCTTCATAAAGACCCGGCCGCAGTTTTCTGAAACCACCCTTCCGATCACAGAAGCTTCGCTTCCGAGAGGGTGGGCCTTCATGCAATTCAAGACCTTGTCTGCATCCTCGGGTGAGACGATGGCAATGAGCTTTCCCTCGTTGGCCATGTAGAGTGGGTCCAGCCCAAGGATTTCGCATGCCCCGACCACACTGTCGTGAAGCGGAATGCAGTCTTCCTGGAGTTCAATCCCAACGTTCGACTGGATGGCAATCTCGTTCAAACTGGTGGCAAGTCCCCCTCGGGTCGGGTCCCGCATGGTGTGGATCTGATCACTCACCGACATCATTTCTCTCACCAGTCCGTTCAGTGGCGCGGAGTCACTCTGGACCGGCGCCTCAAAACTGAATTCGCCCCGCTTGGAAAGAATGGTTACGCCATGGTCCCCAACAGTGCCGCTGATCAGTACGCAATCGCCGGCCCGAGCACTGCTTCCCGAGATATTGGTGTTCACCCCTATGACACCGATTCCAGAGGTGTTGATGAAGATCTGGTCGACGTCTTGCCGATACACGACTTTTGTATCACCGGCAACAACCTTCACGCCCGCTGTCATAGCCGCATCCTTCATGGATGCCAGAATCCGCTTGAGATCAGAGATTAGAAACCCTTCCTCAATAATGAAACCGGCGCTCAGGTAAAGCGGCGTGGCGCCTCGCATGGCAAGGTCATTCACGGTACCGTTGACCGCCAGACAGCCAATGTCTCCGCCTGGAAAGAAAATGGGATCCACCGTATAAGAGTCCGTGGAGAAAGCGAGCCGTTGGTTTCCAATTTCAAGCACTGCGCTGTCGTCCAGCTCTGCCAGCAGGGAGTTTCTTAATGGAGGGAGAAACACCTCTCGCACCAGTTCATGGGAGGCCCGGCCCCCACTCCCATGATCGAGTAGTATCCTGTCTTCTTTTCCCATCCGTCTGTTTCGAATTTGTTGGAGTTACAGCGGGGGGCCTGAGCTGATAGCCCTCAGAACTGGATCATCTCCCGATTAGTTATAGTTAATTAGGGTAGAATAAGTGTGTCATCTCCGATTAAGCAGGTGTGATCTCAGAGGGTTCAAGGGTTCAAAAACTACTGAAGGATCCAAGGGGTCGAGGGTCCAAGGATTCAAGTGAAAAGCAAAAAAATATTGAAGTTCCCTGCAGCAAGCAACAGGGAATCTTCGACTGTAATGTTAGCCGCGCTGATAAAATCTTTAGAAAACAAACCCTTGAATCCTTGACCCCTTGAATCCTTGGACCCTCTTCTCCAACTAAATTGGAGAAGAACCTTAGAATTTCACCTTAGGGGCCTCTTGTCTCTCCTTGGGCACCTCAAAGAAGGTCGCTTTTTCAAATCCCAGCATCCCGGCAATCAAGTTGGTTGGAAAGCTTCTGATCTTCGTGTTGAAAACCCTGACCGTTTCATTGAAACGCCGACGTTCCACAGCTATCCTGTTTTCAGTCCCGGCCAGTTCGTCCTGGAGCCGGATGAAATTCGTATTCGCCTTCAGATCAGGATACCGCTCCACCACCACCAGGAGTCGGGCCAGGGCCGAAGAAAGCTCGTTGTTGGCCGCGATCTTGTCACTGATGGGGCCAGCCTGGCCAACTTTTGAGCGGGCCTTGGTCACCTTCAGGAACACTTCCTTTTCGTGCGCGGCATATCCTTTTACGGTTTCCACATAATTGGGGATCAGGTCGTACCTGCGTTGCAGTTGATTCTCCACCTGGGCCCACGCCCCTTTTACCCCCTCGTCCATCGCGACCAGAGTGTTGTAGGTCCCCTTCAGGTATAGAAGCGGGATCGCAATGACAAGGATAACAATCCCGATGACGATGAGTGTAGTCTTCTGTCCTTTTGACATTTCGCCTCCTGTGGTGTCTATGAAGAATTGGATTTGATGTCTTATTGAGCGGGTTTCGAACCCGTTCTATCTAGTATCGTGTCTCAGAAATAACTTATATAATTCCATGCCTGTCCGTCTCTCACAAAGACGAGCTTATAAATCCGAAAATCGAATATCTAAATCCGAAACAATATCGAATGACCGAAATTCAAATGACCGAAACATGTTTAGAACATTAGAAAATTCGAATTTTGGTCATTGGTATTTATTTGCGGCTTACGCCTTGAGAACATTAGTTATTTGGGATTTGGTGCTTTCAGGTTTTGGGGCCTATGCGATCCTGGGAATTATGCCAGTAATCTATGGTACGCAACGCTAGGTTTAGCCGGATCCTTCTTCTGTGTTCAAGGTGTCCACCATCTGCCAGAGTTTCTGAACCTCCTTGAGATAGTCTTTGAAAAGGCCGGTCGTGTCTTTGTCCGAGAGCTTAACCTTTTTCTCCTTCACGTCAAGAAGCTTTGAAAACACCGTCCCGTCCATATCAAAGGCCTCGCAGAACTCTTTGATGATGTCACGATGGTGATGCGGAAGCTCTTTTCCTTTCAAATGCAGCAGACCGTTAAAAATGGCAATCAGAGCACCCAAGGAGTTTGCAATGAGCGGCTGCAGGTTTCTTCCCTTGCCCCTGCTTTCTAAGAAGCCTTCCCTCAAGAGGAGCATCTTTCCCTTTATTTCCCTTTCACATTGCAGCCTCACGAACTCGCTGTCAAAAGAGATGTCCTCCAGGATGTCCTTTCCGTAGACGAGTCTGTGATTGTTCTGGAAGCTCAGGTACTCAATTGGAAAGACGTCCAAGGATGTATTGACATACGCTTCGGTCAGAAAGAGAGGTGTGGCTACGTTGCGCTTTTGCCACCTGGCAATTAGATCAAAGGCCTGGTCAATGCGGTCAATTCCCGCATCAGAGAGCACAATCATGAAATTGATGTCGGATCTGCCCGGAATATAGTCGCCGCTCGCCGCACTCCCGTACAGTATGACGGACAGCAGATCATCGGCAAACAGCTCAATGTAATCCTTGACGATGTCCGGAAATATCTCTTGTGGATCTTTTGGAGCCTTGGACATGAAACCCCCTAGGATTGAAAATTGAAGATTGAAACGAATGCGGAGTGCGGAGTGCGGAATGCGGAACAGAAAGACCTCACCCTCAACTCCCGCATACTATTCTTTTCATTCCGCATTCCCAATTCCCCATTCCGCATTCCTCTAAAAGCCTCCGCCCGCGCCTCCGCCTCCGCTCATTCCGCCGCCAAAGCCACCGAAGCCTCCGCCAAATCCCCCAAAACCGCCGCCAAACCCTCCACTGCCATAACCCCTGCCGCCGCCCATCGACATCAACAGTAGAAGAGGCAAGAGTCCCCCTCGCCCACGTCGCCTCCCCATGCCAAAGAGGAGCAAGAGGAAAATAATGAGGGGGAACAGGGCCGAGAGGGGGGAGCGCCTCCTGGCGGGTCGCTTCACAGGCGTCTGTCCCGTCAGGCTGACTTCTGCATCTTCTGCAATGATGTTGGCTATGGCAAGTGTGCCGTTCAAGATCCCTTCCCCGAACCGGTCCTGCTTCAAATAGGGAATCATGTATTTATCACGTATCTCGCCTGCCAAGCCATCCGGAATGAGGCCTTCCATGCCGTAACCGGTCTCAATACGCATCTTGCGTTCTTTGAGCGTAACAAAGACAAGCACGCCGCGGTCGTCTCCCTTTTTCCCGATGCCCCATGCTTCGTACAACCGGCTGGCATACTCATTGTAGTCTTCTCCACCAATGTCCGGTACCGTTACCACAACAACAGGTACACCCGTCTTCTTCAGGAGTTCACCGGTTACCTGTGTCAGTTTCTGTTCATACTGGGGCGAAATAACGTTAGCAAAGTCGTTGACAATCCCTTTTGCCTTTGGAAACTGCTCACCGGCATGGATCATTATTGGACATGCGAGGGCTAAGAGAAGCACCGTTATCACGGCAAGTCCGTAACGGAGTATTGAGTGTTGGGAACAGGTTTTCATAGAGGATGCCGTCCTATGCTTGCAATCTTCTTTGGAAGCCAGCATATACCACACACAACGGGTGAAAAAAACCAATAAGGGATCGCTGGTACGTTAGCAGCACAGCTCTCAGACGACTCGCGAGATTCGTCTCTTAAAGGCGTTCTCCGTATCTTACTGTCACAAAATTGACTTTTTATCCCGAAGATTTCTGGCTCTATTAGTAACCGGCTGAAATCATTTATGAAAAAAATGCACTCCAAGTTGGCACAAACCTTGCTCACTATAAAGGAAAGAGAGTCAGGACAGAAGTCCAGGGCGTTTTTCTTCGAGACCAGGTTTTCAACTTTAATGCCCGTCTGATTAAGACGTTGAGGGAATTATGAGTGACACATTAAACATTCTGGTTGTTGATGATGACGAAGTGATCCTGCAGGTATTCACGGATTTTCTTCAGAGAAAGAAAGAATATTCGATCTTGACTGCCCGGGATGGTGCGGAAGCGCTCAAGATTATTCTGCAGAAGAAAGTCGATTTCTGTTTCACAGACCTGCACATGCCGGGGATGGACGGGGTAGAGTTCACCATGAAAATTCATGAATTCGACAACACCTTGCCGGTGGTGGTGATGACCGGATATCCGTCCATGGACAACGCCATAACTACCCTAAAACACGGCGTGGTCGATTTCTTGGTGAAGCCGTTTCATATTGGCGACATAGAGCTAACCATCAAGCGGGCATTGGAACAGAAAACCCTCCTGGTTGAGAACATGCTCTTGAAGGAGGAAGTCAAAGGGAAGGACCGCATCGACCGGCTAAACAAAGAGCTTTCAGAAAAGGTCAGGGACCTCAACATACTCAACATGATCTTGAGGCGGGTGGACTGGGTCACAAGCAGTTCAGACCTTTTCGATCTGATTGTCAGGCTGTCTGCCGACATAACCAATTGTGATGAAGTGCACTTTCATGTTCTGGAAGGAAGTGTGGAAAAGCCAATCCCCATCGCATGCTTTCGCAAGGGACCTAAACCCGCCTTGGGAGCGGTTGCGGATGGAGCTACCCACACCTATGTCACCGAGGTCCTTGCAGGGGAGATACTGGAAGGCGTACCGCTACTCGTTAACGGGGGCCATGAAAGCGCCCTCTCAGATGCAAACATCTGTTCGGTGGTTGCAATTCCATTCAGGATTCGAAAGAAGCTGTTTGGCATGTTGTCTGCCATTGCTAGGAACGGATCAGCCCCCTTTACTGAAAAGGACCTGTACTATCTCAACTTTTTGGCTGAGAGGGCGACCTTCGTCATAGAAAACGTTGCCCTTTACGAGAACATCTACGAAAACCTCTTCGCAACCCTCTATGCCTTTGTGGAAGCGATCGAGGCCAGAGACCCATACACCAAGCAGCATTCAAGTCGGGTGACTGAGTTTGCAGTCAGCATAGGCAAGGCCATGGGGTGCTCAGAGGAGCAGATCGACCTATTGACTTTCTCCGGGCACTTACATGATATTGGAAAACTTGCGATCCCCGACAGCATCCTGCTTAAACCGGGGCCTCTGACAACGACAGAATTCAAGGCAATCAAGAAACATCCTGTCATTGGCGCCAACATCGTCGGGCGCCTGGGCCTTTTGACCGGAGAGCAGAGAATTATCTTGCATCATCACGAAAGGTGGAATGGGAAAGGGTACCCTGGTGGTCTCAGGGGTGAATCGATTCCATTTCTGTCCCGGATCCTTGCCGTAGCTGACGTCTACGATGCCATGGCCTCTGACCGTGCTTATCGCAAGAGGCTGGCTGATGAGGTTGTGCTCGAGACGATCCGAGAAGGTGCCGGTGTCGACTTTGATGTACAAGTCGTCGAAACATTTCTGTCACTGTATGAGAAAGGCGAATTCAGCACCGAAGTTGATTCAATTGCGCAGATACCCGCAGTTATGCAGACCGGCATGACCTAGTGTTCGTTCACGGTGATCTTTAACAGGCCCGGGGTCGGCAACGTCTGCTGCAACTCCTCATTTACTGCCACTAAGACACATCCCGCCTGTTCGTCTTTGCCCGCGCGAGTTTCCGGTGGGCTGGTTCTCAGTCAGTCTCGAAGCCTGTTTCTATGGATCATCTCCCGATTAGTTGTAGTTAATTAGGGTAAAATAAGTGTGTCATCTCCAATTGAGCAGGTGTGATACTAGAGGGTTCAAGGGGTCAAGGATTCAAGGGTTCGAGTGCAAATGCTCAAAAAACTACTGAAGGATCTAAGGGGTCGGGGGTCCAAGGACTTAAGTGAAAAGCAAAGAAATATTCAAAAGAAGGAACCAAGATTTTGTTGGCAGGAGATTTGGGCTTCATTGAAAAAAGTGAATTGGGCACACTAAACAAAGACATAGCGGAAATTGAAAGGATGTTGAAAGCGCTTACAAAGTCTTTAGAAAACAAACCCTTGAATCCTTGACCCCTGGAATCCTTGGACCCTCTTCTCCAATTAAGTTGGAGAAGAACCGTTTCTATCCGTAAGGTAAGATACCACTGCTTTCTGTCCTATGGTTGCACCCTGCAAAATATAACATTATAATATCAGGAGGTTATTTGGGCCATGCGCAGGGGTTGGCTACCATTGTCATTCCCAACGGGAGTCAAGGACGGTCCGCTTCACCAACAACATGAAATGTGTTATCATCATGATGGCTTGATAACACGTCCCCGACAAGTGTGGGGACGGCGCGGAGCTTCACTGCATCTGCCACTGGGCTCCTTGATCCGTTGGGGTTGCAGAGAGACGAAGGGGTGAGCATGGGGAATCAAACAGACGGTTCCGGAGGATGGACGCCTCCGACGACGTCCTCGACGGAACGTGCACTGCTGAGAAAGATGGCGGACAACTATTACGGACTCCATCTGCTTCAAGTCATCCAGGGGGTCGTCCACAACCTCAATGGCCCGCTTCAAATCATCTACATACGATCTGAACAATTGCAGCAGAATCTTCAGAAACTAATTGGTGCGGCCGAATCAAAACAGTCCGCTGAAGTCAAGGCCCTGTTGTCCGGCATGGAGGAAAAAATCAACTCGTCGTTAACCAGTCTTGATGACCTAGATGCCCAGCTGAAGCACCTGACGAGTGATTTGGTCACTGAAGGGTACTCTGAGGTTGGAGACGTTGACATCAATCAGATCGTAGAGGAGTGTCTCATCCTTCTGAATGCGAACATGTTTTTCAAGCACAGTATTAGCAAGACACTCAAGCTGGAAGATGCCATTCCAGTCTTGAGGGGCAGGAAAACGGACTTCTGTGTTATCGTGCTAGGTCTTCTGCAGAATGCAGCAGAAGCCATGGTGGATGCTCAAGACAAGCGTGTCACGATTGAAACATACAGTCAGGAAGGCACGGTGATGATCAGGATTCAAGACAGTGGTTGCGGCATTTCCGAACAAGATCGGGAACACATATACGAAGTCTGCTTCACAACGAAGAATCGTACCGAGAATGAAGGCCAGTCGCCAAAGCATGCAGGCCTGGGCCTCTCGCTGGTATCTCTGTTGCTTGAGGAATACAAAGGATCTATTGCATGTGAAAGCGTTCCTGGACAGACGACCTTCACAGCCCAGATTCCCTTTCACGCCGACTCGTCTGACTAACGGGGAGGTCTCGCGTCAATTCGTCTTCGCCAGAATACCCTGTCCCCCTTACAGAGAGACCGCGGGGAGCTTCACTTTGTTCAGGCTGTCAATATGTTTATTGAGCTCAGCGTAAATATGCAAGAGAGTGGCGTTGGTCAAGTGTCTTCACTGTTGTCAAGGTTTCAGTGAGCCAATTCCTGTAGGACGGGTATGACTTTTGCGGAATTATCAGACATAGATTTCAGACGGTTCAGCGCGCTGGTCTACGAGAAGTGCGGCATTCATTTGCGTCATGGCAAGAAGGAGCTCGTTCGGGCGCGGCTTGGCAAACGCCTGCGGGAGGGGGGGTTTAAGGACTTCAAGTCCTACTATCGATTCCTGACCCAAGACGACAGCGGTAATGAGCTCGTGAAGATGCTGGATGCGATTTCTACCAACCTGACCGGTTTTTTCCGAGAAGAGAGGCACTTCGATTTTCTCCAGAACAACATCTTTCCGAGCTATGTGGCAGATCGCGAAGCAGGGGGCCGCAGCAGACGGCGATTGTGGAGTGCAGGGTGTTCAAGCGGGGAGGAGCCTTATTCTCTATCCATGTGTCTGCTAGAATACTTTGATGACAGTTCAGACCATGACATAAAGGTTCTGGCAACCGATATATCAGCCACGGTTTTGGCACAGGCGAGGAGCGGAGTATATCGAGCAGCGAGGCTTGAGAACGTGTCAAACGCCTTGCTCAGGAAGTATTTCCATCGAGGCTATGGCAAGCAGGAAGGGCACTTCAGGGTGAAGCCGTTATTGAAGGAAATTGTTCAGTTCAGGCGGCTCAATCTTATGGAGCCATTTGTATTCAAAGAGGGCTTTGATCTCATACTCTGCCGAAACGTGATGATCTACTTTGACAGAAGCACTCAGGCAGCCCTGGTAAATAAGTTCTACGACGCGCTCACAGATGGAGGGTATCTGTTCGTCGGGCACTCAGAAACCTTGACCGGTATTGACCATCGATTCACGTACATTAGGCCCAGCATATACTGCAAACTGTGAGAGAGAAAACAGGTTCAAGACCAGGGCATTGGCGAAACCATCCACGAGCAATTGGCACTCGGCACCTCTTTTTCCTCCTTTGAGAAAAATAACCATACAGCCAGCGTCTGCACAATCCGCTTGAATTATAATTGAATCTGGTTTAATAACCTTCAAGCATGCCCGCGTTTCACCTGACGGCTTGCAAGACTTTGTCTTCCGTTCACGGGCCAGGGGGCCAATGAAAAACCACCGTGGAAAAGCGACTGTTATGTCCAAATCGTTGCAAAAAATTCTGATTGTAGATGATGATTCCAAGATACTAGACGTAATCGCAAGCGTATTGAGGGATGGGGGCTATACTGTTGTCACGGCCGCAAACGGGACCAAGGCGATAAGGTCTATTGATACCGAGTCTTATGATCTCGTTATCACCGATCTCAAGATGCCCGAGGTCAATGGGATGATGGTGCTGAAGCACGTTGTAGATCGATCGCCTGACACGATGTGCATTATTCTGACAGGTTATGGCACCATTGAGGGTGCCGTTGAAGCGATTAAGGCAGGGGCCTTTCATTACATTACCAAACCTGTCAAGTCTGCTGAAATCATGACGGTTGTGGAAAAGGCCCTGAAGTACAAACTTCTGGAAAGAGAAAATATCCTTCTGAAGCAACAGCTGAAAACGAAATACCGATTTGAAAACTTTGTTGGTGATAGCAGACCGATTCAAGAGGTGTTCGAACTCATAGAGAAGGTGGCTGATACAGACAGCACCATACTTATTACCGGGGAAAGTGGCACGGGAAAAGAGCTCATAGCCAAGGCTATCCATTATAACAGCCAACGAAGAGACAACCCTATGGTTGTCATCAATTGCGGGGCAATACCTGAAGAGCTGTTGGAAAGCGAGCTGTTCGGACATGAGAAAGGAGCCTTCACAGGTGCGCACAAAGCTCGTATGGGCCGGTTTGAACTCGCCAACGGAGGGACGATTTTCCTGGATGAGATTGGGGACATGAGTCCTAACCTCCAGGTTAAGCTGCTACGGGTTCTCCAGGAACAGCAGTTTGAGAGGGTTGGAAGCACAAGGACGATCGGCGTAGACATTCGGGTTATTGCTGCAACCAACCAGGATTTGTTCAGTGCGGTGAACAAGGCGACGTTCAGAGAGGATCTCTATTATCGGCTCAATGTTATTCCAATAAATGTCCCTCCGCTGAGAGAGAGAAGATCGGACACGCCTTTGCTTGTGGATTTCTTTATCAAGAAGTTTACCAAAGAGAAGCAAAAGAGCATCAAGGGATTCACACAAGAATCAATGGATACGCTTTTTCAGTATGATTGGCCCGGCAATGTGCGTGAACTTGAGAACTTGGTCGAAAGGGTTATTATCCTTTCAGATAGTGAAGAGATTGGATTGGATGATATCCCTGAATCAATAAAACAGCGGGCCAAGAGGATGGAGTCGTTTGAAGTTGCCATGCCCAAGGGGGATATTCCTTTTGACCATGCTGTTGAGGTATACGAAAAGAAATTGATTCTGCAGGCCTTGGAAGAGACGAATTGGGTCAAAACCAAGGCGGCAAAACTGCTCAAAATGAATCGAACAACTCTCATTGAAAAGATGAAGAAGAAGAAGCTGCAAAAGCCTGCCGTTTAGTTCATAGACCCCCTGCTTCAGTTCTTCTGCCGGCCATTTGACCCTCACCGCGGTCAAAAACCTGACAGATTCCACAGAAAAAATCCAAGGAAACCACCCTTTTTCATCATTGGCAAATCGTCCTCTGACCCGATAAGCACGCGTAGAACGTATATTCTTGTGATGTCAAGCAGTTACGCACGAGCCTCGGCGTCGAATCGAATGAGATCAAGAAAAAACGCCAGTCTCGTGAAAAAGGCACACAAATTGCTACACATAAAGGGCAAGGGATGGAACCGGCATGAATAAAGCAAGTGTTTTCAATGAGATGGTTAACAAGAGGCCTCAGAATATGGACGGGATTCTGGAAACGCCAACGAAACCCACATTCCCTCGCGTTATTGCCGTAACGAGCGGAAAGGGTGGTGTGGGCAAAACGAGTGTCGTTGGTAACCTCGCCATAGCCTTCAGGAGACTCGGAAAGCGTGTGTTGATTCTGGATGGGGATCTGGGGCTGGCCAACATAGATCTCATTTTCGGCCTCAATCCTAAGCATAACATCAGACATGTGATGAGCGGTGAAAAAGATCTTGCAGAGGTGATCATCGAGGGTCCCGAAGATATCCATATCATTCCTGCAGGATCTGGTGTGCACGACCTGGCCCATTTGACCAACGGGCAAAAACTGAATCTTCTCAACGAATTTGATACATTGAATGAAGATTTTGACATTTTCTTGATAGACACGGGAGCGGGCATTTCTTCGAACATCATCTATTTTAATATCGCTGCCCAGGAACGAATCGTGGTGGCTACCTGCGAACCGAGTTCTATTCGGTCCGCATGTGCCCTGATGAAGGTCATATTTACCGAACACGGAACCAAACGCTTCAAGCTGCTCGCCAACATGGTGAAGGACGCCCAGGAGGCGAGGTTGGTTTTTGAGAACTTGTGTAATGAAGCTGCCCCGCTTCTGGGGCGCATTTCCATAGAATATCTTGGATTTATTCCCAAGGATGAACACTGTGAGAAGGCTGCCAAAGAGCAGCGCCCCGTGCTGCAACGGTTTCCACACTGTAAGTCAAGCAAGGGGTTTTGTGAGTTGGCTGAGCGTTTGCTAACCAGTTCAGCGGAGGGACCCTCTGACGGGAACATCAAGTTTTTCTGGCGAAAGCTCATGAGCTGCCACTGATATCCTTTAGGTGTGACAGCAGCCCTTTGAACAGTGTCAGCACAGGTTGTAGAGAATACCCACTATGCAAGCGACAGAACACCTTGAAAAGACCGATATCAAACGGCCTGGGGCAACGGATATTTCAGGGCGTAATGCCCTGGTTGCCGAGTACGCCCCATTGGTGAAGTTCCTGGCAAACCAAATAGCAATGCGTCTTCCTCCCAATGTATCCATCGATGATTTGATCAGTGCTGGGAGTCTGGGGCTGTTAGATGCCATTGAGAAGTTCGATCCCGGCAGGGCAGTCCAATTAAGGACGTATGCAGAATGCCGAATTAAGGGGGCCATTATAGACGAACTCAGAAGTATGGACTGGATGCCTCGTTCGATCAGGAAAAGAGTTCGTGAGGTGGAGCAGGCTACAGCCGCGGTTGAGCAGAAACTGAGGCGACCGGCCGGGGATTCGGAGATCGCCGGGCAGATGGGTATTGACCTGGACACCTACTACAATGTGTTTGATGCAGCCCGGGATCTTGAGGTCTTGAGTCTCGACGAGTACGTGGAGAGAGCACAGGACAATTCCGGATCCGAGAGGTCTCACAAGGGCTTGATTCGAGGAGAGGACAGTCCCGTTGATCACGTTATGATCCGGGAACTCAAAGAGGTCATTGCCAGCGGGATCAAAGCCCTGCCCAAGAAAGATCAGATTGTGGTTTCCCTGTACTATTATGACGGCCTGACGTTAAAGGAGATAGGAGAGATCATGGGTCTGACCGAATCGAGGATCTCCCAGATTCACACAAAGGCCATTTCCAAACTGCGCACCAGGTTGAAATCGTATTTCGAACCATAGACGACCCGCTTTCTACTTCCAAACAAGGCTATCTCTGCCCTATCCGCATTGTTGCCAGTTTGCACCCACCCGTCATCTAACTGAAAAATTCCTAATCTCAAAAACACATTTAAGGCTTGGTAGTCCTGTCGGCAAGCCTCAAAGAGCGGGAGTAATGGAGTGATGGAGTAATGGAGTACTGGAAAAGAACGAAAGAACAACTGCTTTTTTTATAACCAACACTCCAACACTCCAATACTCCAGTACTCCAACACTCCGGAATTAGTCTGCCGTCTCGGCCCTGAAGCCAGATTGGGATTTTTGAGATGGCTTCTAGTGTTTTGGCGCCGCGGTTGCGCCTGACGCCTTGAGAACAGTAGTTATTTGGAATTTGTGATTTGGTGCTTTCTGGCGGGAGCCAAGTAATTGGGGTGAGAAGGTGGATAAAATACTTGATTTTTTGGGCATTAACCACTAAAGGAGGGGTTCGAATAAGTCAGGAAGGGAGCACTCCTGTTAATGAAGCACGATCGTTCTAAAAAACTCTTCGCAGAGGCTCGAAATGTCATCCCCGGGGGGGTGAACAGCCCGGTCCGAGCATGCCTTTCAGTGGAGGCAGAGCCGGTTTTCATCCAGCGGGCCGAAGGCTCCAGGCTCTTCGATGCCGATGGGAATGCCTACATCGACTATGTTGGTTCATGGGGTCCTATGATCTTGGGGCACCGCCATCCTGACGTGGTAGCAGCCATTCGAAGTGTTCTTGAGCGGGGCACGAGCTTTGGGGCACCCACAGACCTTGAGACAGAACTGGCCAAAATGGTTATCGAAGCGGTTCCATCAGTGGAGATGGTCAGGATGGTCAACTCGGGCACAGAGGCTACCATGAGCGCAATCCGCCTGGCGCGTGGTGTCACAGACAGAGAACTGCTGATTAAGTTTGATGGCTGCTACCATGGACATGCTGATACTCTGCTGGTGGCAGCCGGTTCTGGAGTAGCGACGCTAGACATTCCCGGGAGTCCCGGGGTTCCTGAAGCATTCGTGAAAAACACCGTTTCGCTCCCTTACAACGATGTGGATCGGGTCAAAGCCCTGGTTTCCGAGAAAAGCGATAGTATTGCCGCCATCATCGTTGAGCCTGTGGCAGGAAACATGGGCCTTGTTCCCTCAGAGCCGGGATTTCTGGAAGCTTTGAGGGCCCTGACAGAGGAATATGGGATCATCCTCATATTTGACGAGGTCATGACGGGCTTTCGCGTTGCCTATGGTGGTGCTCAGACCCTGTACAATGTGATGCCGGACCTAACCTGCATGGGAAAGATTATTGGCGGGGGACTTCCGGTTGGGGCATATGGCGGAAGACAAGAGATCATGAAGAACATGGCGCCGGAAGGACCGGTGTATCAGGCCGGAACCCTTTCCGGGAACCCTGTGGCTATGGCAGCCGGAATCGCGACGTTGCAGGCTTTGCAGCAGCCTAGATTCTATGAAACCCTGGAAGCGAGCTCGGCTATGCTGGAATCGGGTCTTGAGGAGGCTATTGGCATGGCAGGCGTCCCTGCCGTGACAAACCGGGTCGGGTCCATGATGGGGCTGTTCTTCACCGAACAGCGTGTGACCAATTTTGCCGAAGCCCAGACGAGCGACCTCGGGATGTTTACCAAATATTATAAGGGGATGTTGGAGCAAGGTATCTATCTGGCGCCGTCTCAGTACGAGGCCCTTTTCGTTTCAAGTGCCCACAATGAAGGGGATATTCAGGCGACGATCCTGGCAGCCAAACAGATTCTTGATAGTTTGACGATTTAGGGATTGACTTGTCGGCTATCATATGATAGCACGCGCTATTCGCTAGAAGCCGGATATTCTAAGGAATACGGTTATCTGGCCAAGCGCTCTTTGTCATGGAAAAAGAGACTAAGAAACTGTTCAGGGAGCTATGGTTTTACAGTAGCCTGAGCTTCTCAATCGCCCTGTCCATCGTGATCGGTTTGGGCATTGGCTACTGGCTTGACACGAAGTTTGAGACCTCGCCGTGGCTCACGCTGATTTTTCTTGGCCTTGGGGTGATTGCCGGGTTTCGCAACATATATTTGGCTGTAGAGAGAAGCCGGAGACTCTAGCAAAGGAAGACGTAAAGCCGTGCTTATAGAAAGAAGGCTACTAAGGTTCATTACGTTGACCAACTGGATCCTTTTTTCTGTGGTAACAATCTCCGGATTTGTCCTGGCATCGGGGCCTTTTGCGTGGGGAATTTTGGCTGGTGGGCTGATCGTGACCATCAACTTCCACCTTATGTATCGATCCCTCAAGCGCACCCTGACGTCGCCACACGAATGCAATACGAGCGCTGTTCTTGGCAAGTACTATCTTCGTTTCGTGGCCAGCGCCGTTATTATATTTGTCCTCATAGCGGACGATTGGGTAAACCCCTTGGGACTCATCATCGGCCTATCGGTGGTGGTGACAAGTATCTTCATAGCAACGTTTAACGAAATAAGAAGAATCATTTTCAAGGAGGCCGTATAGTATGGAACATCCACACTTGTTTCTCGTATTGCTGTTCGATTTGTTTGGCGGTAAGGCGGCAGATTTTGCGCACCACTATCCCCATGTGCTGTACACGTGGCTGGCCATGGGCATGCTCATTGTACTCATGGGTCTGGGCGCCAAGGGAGTCAGCATGATTCCCGGCAAAGGCCAGAATTTCCTGGAGCTGATGATCAACGGGATGGAAGATTTCGTTGTGGATGTGGCCGGGGAGGAGGGCCGGCGGTTCTTTCCGATCCTTGCCACCGTGTTCCTTTACATTCTAACATGCAATCTCTTCGGTCTCATTCCGGGTTTCTACCCGCCTACGGCTACCGTCAATACGACGGCCTCTGTTGCGCTTGTCGTTGTTCCGCTGACCCACATTATCGGGATCATGTATCACGGGCCTGGCTATATAAAACACTTCCTGGGACCCGTATGGTGGATGGCACCGCTCATATTGCCGATTGAGTTAATCGGCCACACAGCCCGAATTCTCTCCCTGAGTATCCGTCTCTTTGGAAACATTGCGGGTCACGAATTGGTGGTAGGGATCCTGTTCTTGCTGGCGGGTGCGTTTTTTGCCCCGGCCCCCATCATGGCATTAGGGATTTTTGTGAGCGTTGTCCAGGCTTTCGTCTTCTTTCTACTTTCGATCATGTACTTTGCTGGTTCAATGGAACATGCCCACTAATAAATGAAGATAAGCTTTTCACATGGAAGAAGCCCATAGAAAAAAATCTTAGAAAAGGAGGAAAGAGACTATGTTCAAGAAACTGTCATTTTCAACCCTAACGTCCGTGTTTTTGCTGTGCGCCGTTTCTACAGTGGCCTATGCAGCGGGTGATGAACTTGGCCTGGCCGGCCTGAAGTACTTCACGGTATCAGTGTTCACTGCCGGCTTCGCTCTCGCCTTAGCCGCCTTTGGAGGCGCTATCGGGCAGGGTTGGGCCATCAGGAATGCGGTTGAAGGCATTGCCAGAAACCCTGAGTCCTCGGGTAAAGTGACTGTGACCTTGTTGATCGGTCTAGCTATGGTCGAGTCCCTGGTCATTTACGCCCTGGTTGTTGCGTTGATTTTGATTTACGCACATCCGCAGTCGAAAAGTATTGCAGCACTGTTCGGTCACTAATTGAACAGAAACTGAACGGGGTTGCAGTCGCCTGTAACGGGCGGTATGCAACCCCGTTTCTTTTTTGCTTTGGTTCAAGCCCTTTCTCGCAAAGAAAACCCCTCAATAAACAAACAGTTTTGACAAATATCGAGCGAGGAATTGTTTCCATGAAATTTGTGAAAATTCCCTCAATCGCCATCGCGCGCCTTTCGGTCTACGCGAGGAATCTTGACCTCCTGGACCAAAAAGGGGTGGAAGTCATTTCCTCAGGGCGCCTGGCCGACATCTGTGGTGTGAATCCGGCGCAGATCCGCAAGGACCTGGCCTACTTTGGTCAATTCGGCGTCAGGGGCGTTGGGTATTATGTGCAAGAACTCCTGCCTGAGATTAGGAAGATACTCGGACTGGACAAAGAATGGCGTTTGGGCCTTGTGGGAGCAGGAAACCTTGGCTCGGCTCTCCTAAGGCATGCCGAGTTCATCCACGGGAGTTACACCTTTGTGGCAGCATTCGACCGCAAACCTAAGAGAATCGGTGCAACTATTGGAGGTGTCGATGTTTCACCGCTGGAAGCCATGAGTCGTCTGGTTAAGAAGAATGGCGTGGAAATCGGTGTGATTGCCGTAAAGCCGACGTGGGCTCAGGATACTGCAGACCTGCTCGTCAAGGCCGGGGTTAAAGGTATCATGAATTTTGCCCCCGTCCATCTTCAGTGCCCGTCCCAAATCTTTGTCGAAAACATTGATTTCGGCCTCAGGTTGGAGCGACTCTTTTACAGACTTACCCCACCACAGTCGAAACGACATCGTGTCCATATGAAGTCTGGATGGGTTATAGCGCCAAAGTGATGTTGGCTTGTTCTCCTCTGCTACACATATCCCCGGTTGAAGAATCAAGCACAGGATACCCCCTGTCAACTTAGAAACTCTGCCGTAAACAGAACATATTTTTGACAACCACCATACTCGCCAGTTGGGAGGTTCGTTCAGTCCTTGTGAGAATCCAGAACGTTTCCCAGAAAGCTTCCCGTGTGAGATGCCGGAAGTTGCGCAATTTCCTCTGGTGCACCGCATCCCACAACACGGCCACCCTCATCTCCTCCCTCCGGCCCAAGGTCGATGACGTAGTCGGCTGACTTGATGACATCCATGTTGTGCTCGATGACGATGATGGTATTGCCGGACTCCGTAAGCCTGTCCAGGACGTCAAGGAGTCTGTGGATGTCAGCAAAATGTAGCCCTGTGGTGGGCTCATCCAAGAAATAGACAGTTCGCCCCGTAGCCCGTTTGCCAAGTTCTCTTGAGAGCTTAATCCGCTGGGCCTCCCCGCCGGAAAGGGTGGTTGCCGGCTGCCCGAGGCGGATGTATCCCAGACCGACATCTATCAGGGCCTGGAGTTTGGTCCTAATCTTCCTGATTTTCCCAAAGAAGTCCATGGCCTGATTCACGGTTACGTCCAGAACTTCCGCGATGTTCTTTCCCTTGTACCTGATATCCAGTGTCTCCCGATTGTATCGTTTCCCATGGCAGACATCGCATGTGACGTGGACATCGGGGAGGAAGTGCATCTCGATTTTGATGATGCCATCCCCCCGGCAGGCCTCGCACCTTCCCCCTTTTACGTTAAAGCTGAAGCGTCCTGGTTTGTATCCTCGCGCCCTGGCCTCCGGTGTTCTTGCGAACAAGTCGCGAATGTCTGTGAACACTCCCGTGTAGGTGACTGGGTTGGATCGCGGGGTTCTTCCGATTGGGGACTGGTTCACGTTGACAACACTGTCTATCTTTTCAAGCCCCGTAAGCTTGCGGTACTTTCCCACGGTTCCTCTGGATTGATAGAAGCGGCGAGCCAGGGATCGGTAAAGCGTCCTGACTACCAGGCTTGATTTCCCAGAGCCCGACACCCCTGTCACGCACACGAAACACCCTAACGGGAAGCCAACCGTAATATCTTTCAAATTGTTGGTCGACGCCCCTTCCACGGTCAAGAAGCCGTTTTTCAGCGGGCGGCGTTTTGGAGGGACCGGTATGGTTCTTCGACCGGACAGGTACTGTCCCGTAATAGAGGTTTCGTGTCGAAGCAGGCCTTCGGGCGGCCCGTCAAAGACGATGTAACCGCCATCCACACCGGCTCCGAGCCCCATATCAATCACATGCTCAGCTGAAAGGATTGATTCCGCGTCATGCTCCACCACGATCACCGTGTTTCCCAAATCCCGCATTTGCTGGAGGGTGCTAAAGAGTCTCTTGTTGTCGCGCTGGTGGAGCCCGATACTCGGTTCATCCAGAACGTAGAGTACGCCGGTCAGCTTGGAACCGATCTGTGTCGCCAGGCGAATCCGCTGTCCTTCGCCTGCTGACAGGGTAGCGGAAGCCCGACCGAGTGTCAGGTAGCCCAGGCCCACTTCGGTCAGGAAACGGAGTCTTTCGCAGATTTCCTTGACGATAGGATTGGCGATGACCTTGTCTCGGGAGCCGAGGGGAATCCCTGTGAAGAAGTCAAGTAGACCGGCAATGGCGTGTGTGCACACCTCATGAATGGACTGCCCGCCCACCTTGACTGCAAGGCTTTCTGGTTTGAGCCTGGCACCGCTGCAGTCCGGGCAGGGTCGCACGTTCATGAACCGCTCGATTCCTTCACGGGCGTGGTGTGAGCGGGTTTCCCTATAGCGCCGTTCCAGGTTCGGAAGAACCCCTTCAAAAGGTCTGGAGTATGTATATCGTCGCCCGTCCCGCTCAAGATAGAAGGGAATGTCCTGACCCTTGGACCCATAAAGGAGAAGATCTTTCAAGACTTCGGGGAAATCGTCGAAAGGGGTATAGACGTTCACTTGAAACCGTTTTGTGATGGCGTCCAAGACCTGATAGAAGTAAACGGAATGTCTGTTTTCCCACGGAGCAATCGTACCTTCTCTCAGAGAAAGGCGAGGATCCGGAACGATCAAATCTGGATCAAAAACGATTTTTGAACCGAGGCCACCACACGCCGGACAGGCTCCTTGCGGGCTGTTAAAGGAGAAGCTGGTTGGTGTAAAGGGAGGGTAGCTGATCCCGCAGCGCATGCAGACTGCCTCCTCACTAAAAACAAGTGGATCGCCCTCCAACAGCTCAACGGTGACCACACCTTCTGAAAGCCCCATGGCCAGTTCGATTGAGTCGGCCAGACGATTCCTGGCCCCTTCCTTTACAACGAGACGGTCAACCACCACGGCTATGGAGTGGTTTTTGTTCTTATCCATTGCAATCGGTTCATCCAGATCAAACATCTTGCCGTCGACTTTTACTCGCGCAAAGCCGTCCTTTTGAAGTCTTTGAAGCAGCTTTTGATGAGCCCCCTTCCCGTCGGTGACCACTGGGGACAGGATGACGAGCTTGGTTCCGGGCTCAAGGGCCATGAGGCGATCCACTATTTCCTGGCTGGTTTGGGCTGTGATGGGTTGTCCGCACTTGTGGCAATGCGGCTCGCCAATGCGGGCATACAGGAGTCGAAGATAGTCGTAGATCTCCGTGACAGTGCCGACAGTTGAGCGGGGGTTCCTAGAGATTGTCTTCTGCTCTATGGCAATGGCAGGAGCAAGGCCTTCGATACTATCCACATCCGGCTTGTCCATCTGCTCCAAGAACTGCCGGGCATAGGCTGAAAGCGACTCGACGTATCGCCTCTGTCCCTCAGCGTACAGCGTGTCAAATGCAAGCGAAGATTTGCCGGAGCCGGAAATACCGGTGATGACAACGAGTCGATTTCGAGGAATGTCTACATCAATGTTCTTGAGGTTATGCTCGCGTGCGCCGCGGACGGCGATGTTGTCTGCAGGCATCCTTAAATGACTCCGCTTTTGTGTTTGTTTGGTTTCGGTCGAATTCTTTATTGTGCCCGGTGGGGGTAGCAACGTCAACTGAAATCGCCGTTGAACATTGCGCTAAGTTTTTCCCTTGACGC
Organism: Deltaproteobacteria bacterium; assembly: GCA_019309815.1. Lineage (GTDB taxonomy): Bacteria > Desulfobacterota > Desulfobacteria > Desulfobacterales. The sequence continues at coordinate 592 of JAFDFO010000004.1, read as the reverse complement.
TTAGATTACGATGAATATACTTTTCCCCAGGCACTGGCTCTGAAGCTCCCTGGAGTCCCGCCACGGCGGGACAGGGAGTGCGCTCAAAATTGCAGTTAAGCCGAAAAACGAAAAGGAAGGGAAAGACTGTGGCCATAGCAGAGATAAGCATCGTTCCGATCGGAACGGAGTCCACCAGCGTAAGCAGTTATGTTGCGGCGTGTCTCGAGGTCCTGGAAGAATCCGGCTTCACCTATGAGTTACACGGTATGGGGACCATCGTTGAGGGGGATCTAAGGGAGCTTTTCGAGGTTGTTCTAAGAATGCACGAGGTACCGTTCGAGGCAGGTGCCCTTCGGGTCGTGACGACCATCAAGGTCGATGACCGTAGGGACAAAGAGGCATCAGCCAGGGATAAGGTGGAGAGTGTGAGGGGACATCTTGTTGGGGATTAACCGAAAGTGATCTAAAGTGCCTGAAGTGCCTAGAGTGCGCTAAAGTGCCTAGAGCCTGCCTAAAGTTAGGGGAGGCTGCTGGCCCTTCCGTTCACCGTTCACGGTGGCGCAAAGTGCATAGGGCATGGCGCATGGCGAAAAGCCAAAGCCAAAAAGAA